>NZ_JAOQIO010000121.1:0-185373 GCF_025567575.1 Paenibacillus baimaensis
TCGACTCATCTTCGAAGAGCAAATGAGCGATTTCCTCGTCCATTAATCTTTTTTCAAAGTAGGGAAAGTCACTTCAGTGAAGGCTTGTTGCTTGGCTTCATCCACCGCAGCTAGCGTATAGGTGGGTTTGGTGTAGCTGAGCCCAAGCCGGTGCGCCATTTTTGAAATGCCACGCAGCGAGTAGGTAGGGCCGAATTCCCGCTTGATATATTCGCCAATGAGATACAGGGTCCAACTGTATTTGCTACAAAACCCGACTTCGTGAGGAACGGAAGAAACTATGGTCTGTTTAAGTTGTTCTTGTTGTTCCTTCGTGAGTCGCTCCGGGGCTCCCGTTGAGTAGTTCATTTGCAGTCCGGCTACACCCGCTTCGCGATAGGCACGCAAATATTTAAAGACCGTTCTTTCCGTTCTTCCGATGGTCTCTGCAATGTCCAGCGCAGTCTTGCCTTTCAAATGCAGATAAATGGCTTGGTACCGCTCGAACATGCGCCGATCTTTCTCTTTTTTCATTAAGGTTTCAATCTCAATACGTGTTTGTTTCGTTTCCATGGTTTCACCGTCACTTTTAGGTTGTATTGCTATAATTCGACGATGTGGAAATGAATTCCTTTAGTTCAACTTATATAGATTCATTTTTAAAAAGATAATTTCCTGCTTTGAGAGAATGCTTGAGCTTATGAGTGGCTGCCATTGCATATTCAAAGTATCCAATCCACATGCCCACTAGCTCAGGATGCTTGGAAGGATCGGACGGTATGGACTTGGTGGGTAAAGTCTTCAAGAACGTATCTATTTCTTTGAGTGAGTCAAGACGTTCCTCCAAGAGTGCAATCACATGTTGACGAGGAAGCATTTCCATAAACGCGATCCCTGCAGCCAATAACTGAAAATCGTTGCTCTTGAGTGCTGCTTCCAGAAGTGATATAAATTCAGTCTTACCTTGCTCAGTTAGTGTATATTCCGTTCGGGCTGGACCTCGCTTAACACTATCCCCTGAAGCTTCGGCTTGTATCATCTCCTGTGACTCAAATTTTTCTAAAGCGTGGTAAATAGAGCCAGGTTTTACACTTGTCCATGTTTCGGCCCGCCATGAAGTAATTTCACGGTAAACACCATAACCATGAGTGATTCCCTGCCGCAAAATGGTTCCTAAACAAAAAGGAATCAGGGTTCACGGGCACGAATATGTTAAGTTAGGTATGAGATTAATGAACGAGGCTGGGGGAACTATTCACAATGACTGAGTTGAATGAATTATTTCGTAAAAGACTTGGTATTCCTGACCATACAAAACTGACATTTGACATATTGGACTACATTCTTGAAAAAACAGCAACAGCTATTCCTTTCGAAAATTTAAATATCATTTCAAATACAACAAAAGCTATTACCAGAGAAAATCTAGTTAATAAAATTCTCATGAAAAATGAAGGGGGATTATGTTATCAATTGAATCCTCTGCTTTATTTTTTCTTAGTAGAGAATGGGTTTCATGCCGTGTTAGTTCGCGCAGAAGTATACAATCAGGCAACGAATGACTGGTCCAATCTTGGAAGAACTCATGTAGCCATTCTGTTACAACATGAAGGTCAAACCTATCTGGTTGATACTGGATTTGGCGGAAACCTGCCACTGCAACCTCTGCCGCTAAATGGAGAACTGATTTCCTCTATGAATGGAGAATTTCGGGTCAAAGCAGTGGAAAGTGAATATGGGGACTATATATTTGAATACAAACTAAAATATAAGGATACCGAGTGGAAAACAGGCTATGCTTTTGATACCAAACGAATTGTAGAGGATTTATCTGAATTAAATGAAGTACAAGGAATTATCCTTGAGCATAAAGACTCGCGTTTTAACAAAATCTCACTGATTACCCAGCTTACAAGTGATGGAAATGTAACGTTAACTGATACTTCTTTTACACAATGGATTGATGGAAATTGTACAAAAGAACAGATTGACAGCGTTAGATTCAAAGAGCTGGCCAAACTACATTTTGGATTTAATGAATGATGAGCTGGCGTTAGCCCCAGATACCAGCTAGTTGTTCGCAGGCAGTTCCCCTTTGACGAGGGTAGGACTGTTTTTTTGTTATTCTCAATGCCCCTCACGGGACGATATATTGACATTTTGACTAAACTGTCTTATGTTGTTGTGCAATACTGACATACCGTTAGAATTGTGATTGATGGTTCCAACTATAACCTTATAGAAAGAATGTTTCTGATGAAAATTGAATTTGAAAATAATAGTATTGATTTTAATGTGCAGTATGGACATACAAAAAAGATTTCGATTCGGATAGATTCTTTAGGTTTCATAACAGTTAAAGCTCCTAATGAAACAAGCAAAGAGGTTATCATTAGTGCTGTTGAACATCATGCCAAATGGATACTTGAGAAAAAGTCTAACATTGCTGATGCACGACAAACACCTAAAGAAAGAGAATATCAAGATGCGGGGAAGTTTCTGCATTTGGGAAAAGAATATTTTCTTCATGAATTAATAGAGACTGGTGATTTGACTGAAGACATACTCAAGAAAAATCTCAAGAAATTTTATTTCTCGAGCTGTGAGAAGATTGTGCGAGAGCGTATTGTTAGCTATCAAAACCAGCTGAGGGTAAAACCCAAAACCATCGAGATCGTAGAGTCCAAAACCAAGTGGGGCAGCTGCAGCTCGGATAAAAAGCTGACCTTTAATTATCGTCTGGCCATGGCTCCGATTGAAGTTATCGATTATGTGATCATTCATGAACTGTGCCATCTGATCCATATGAATCATGACAGATCTTTTTGGAGACGTGTTGGAAGTATCATGCCGGATTATAAAGAAAAGCAAGAGTATCTAGCCAGATATGGGGGTTTTATGACATGTTAAAAATTACCTGTCGGCAAACGGATGATAACCATTCAAGGGGGAACATATGATCCCTATGCCGACCTTTTTGTATAATTTTCACCGTTCCACTCGAGGTGTGGTTGGATTACAGTCTGGTACAGAAATTTCTCCGGAATGTGCGAGCTTATTCAAATAATAGCATTCCTCCCGGTACATATGATCAGGAAGAAGCGGATTCAAGCTGCCAAGCAGCTCTTCTTTCAGTTCAAGCTGTTCCAATTCTTTTAGAAAAGCCATAAACAAGGTCAATTCCAGGTTGATGTCCCGATGAAACCGGACGAAAGAAGGATACCGTTGTCTCATCGTTCGCAAATAACCGGTCAGTTCAATGGCTTTTAAATAAAATTCATTAAAATGCTGCTCGAACATTTTGCTTTTGGCGATCAATGGTCTAGCCAAAATTGATGCTCGAATTGCGCTTCCCGATCCGGCATAGCGATCAGCTCCTCATAGTTCATTTGTTTCAAGTGTATGAGGGCCATCCCGAGGCTATTCATATTAGGCCTGGCTACAAGGCTTGTAAATAACAGGGTCAGTGGCTATTATCCGGTTTAAGATAGGTATGCAGGGCAAGCAGGCTGTAAAGAAATAAGCATTTGTGCTATATTGGAATCAACTGGAAGGAAAGGCAAGGAAGTTTCACATGAGATGAGATATAATGTTATGTTGAGCAAGGAGGTTGAGTTATGTTGAGCAAAATTGTTTTGTTCGTTGCACTGACATGGCTGACCGGAAGTCCGATTGTAGCCATTATCGTATTGCTAATTATATTTTATGTATTGGAACGACGTTTTATCGGATTGTCACCAAGTATTGTCAAGCCGTTAAAGCGGGCAAGAAAGCTTTCCAGACTTCGCCAGGAGCTGCGGCTAAGCCCCCACCAAACCTCCGCTAAGCTCGATATGGCGCGAATATGGATCGAGCAGCGGAAATATACACAGGCGTATGAATTATTACTCCAGATTACCGAGGTGATGTCCGATTCGGCAGAGGTACGGGCCGATCTCGGCATCTGTGAATTAAAGCTTGGGCATTTGCAGCAGGGCGAGCAAAGCTTGCTGCATGCATTGGAATTGAATCCACGCGTTAAGTATGGAGAGCCTTATCTGCGTTTGGCTGAAGCCTGGGCCGAACAGGAGCCACATAAAGCCATCACCTATCTGCAGCAGTTTCAGAGCGTCAATTCCTCCTCATGCGAAGCTTATTATCGGCTTGGACAGCTGTACAGCCAACTTGACCGCAAAGTGGATGCACGCGAGGCTTACCGGGCAACGGTTGAACTATACCGTGGGCTTCCAAGGTATAAACGGCGCTTCGAACGGCGCTGGGTTGTGCTGGCAAAGCTAAAGGGGTTTGCTTAATAGCTGAGCTTGAAGGTATAGCAGGATAGTAAAACGAATCCTATGTCTCGTAGAACCAAATCAATGAATCAACGATGCTTTGTATAGAAGCTGAGAATGAGCTTGAATGCATTCTCAGCTTTTTTGCGTTCAAAATTAATGAGAGCATAATTAAATACCATTTTATTCCACACAACTACTACCTTTCTACTACTATAGTATACTACCGCTGTCATTGTTCGAATGATAAATTAAAGAGGTTCTAGGATGACGCGTCTGCTGAACGAAAGATGGAGTTTGGGAGTGAATAGAAATGCAATGGCTTATTGTAATTCACGTGGTATCTGCGATTATCGGCATTGGGCCGACGTTTTTCGGTCATATATTGTTCAGGAGAAGACAGCAGGAGGAGCAGCTTCGGCAGTCGCTGGCATTATTTCAGCTGCTCAACTTGTTCCCGAAAATAGGCGGTTCAATTGCTGTTGTGTCGGGTGTGGTGCTCGTGTCCTTATCAGGCTGGAAATTCTCAGATTTATGGATATGGATTTCTCTCGTATTGTATGTACTCATTCAGGTGGTTGCGGTAGGTCTGCTTACTCCAGTAGTGAATCAATTAAAGCAGGTACTGGATGGTGAGGAAGAAAGGTCAACTGCTATGGACGTATCGACGAGCGCAGCCATGCTCCTTACAAAAGCCAATCGGCTTTACAACACCGCTTCTTTTCTGGGTTTCGTATTAATTCTTCTAATGATTATAAAACCAATGTGACAGAAGAGCCGCAATTTATTTAATAAAAGGAGAACAAGCCGATGAATTTACAAGGAAAAGTAGCTTTCATTTCGGGCGGCGCCCGAGGGATCGGAGCGGCCACAGCGCTAATGCTGGCTAAGCAGGGAGCAAGTGTTGCGGTAAATTATATTCAGCAGGAGGAGTCCGCCCAGACGATTGTGGAGCGTATACGGAATTCTGGCGGTAAAGCAGAGCTTGCAAGGGCGGACGTACGTGATCCCGAACAGGTGAGCAAAGCCATCGCCCATATTCAGACAACGCTCGGTGACATCGATATCTTGGTAAGCAATGCGAATATGTCTTTCGTGATGAAGCCGCTGATCGAGATGCAATGGGAGGAATTTGCCCAGAAGCTGAACGATGAGATGAAGGCCACATTTACGCTGACACAGGCGGTTTTGCCAGCTATGATTGCACGTAAATATGGAAGAATTATCTACATATCCAGCAGTGCGGCAGAAGTCGCATCGCCTTATTTCACGGCACATGGTTCGGCCAAGGCAGCTCTTAATGGGTTTGCAAAATATGTCGCACTGGAAAGCGCCCCCCATGGGGTTACGGCGAATGTCGTTTCTCCGGGGCTTGTCCAGACGGACGCTTCACGTTATACACCGGAAGCTATTAAGCAGCAGATTGCAGCCATGACGCCGCTGCAGCGGGTTGCGGTGCCGGACGATGTGTCAGGGGCAATCGCTTTTCTAGCCAGTGAGGAGAGCCGGTTCTTGACAGGTACATGTACGAATGTGAACGGCGGCATGTATATGGCGTAGATGAGCACCGCAGCAGCGGTATTTAGAAGGAGAAGGGTGCGGTTCGGAGGCATGTCGAAGGAAAAGGGCAATACGAGAGACGTTGGGGAACGATTCGTTAACGAAATCGATCAGATTGAACAGCATTATTTGGTGGGACGGCAGAAGGAAATCCAATTCTTCCACGAACAGCTTTCAGAGATGAGGCATAGAGGAAGTATTCTCAATATTTATGGCACAGGTGGCGTAGGCAAAAGCTACCTCCTTGACGAATTTCGCCGTATTGCCCATGAAGCGCAGACGCGGTTTCTGTTGCTCGATAGCATGGATTTTCCACATAACCCACAGGACTTCTGTCTCCATCTGCTGCGACTGCTTCGCTACCATATATCTAAGGATGAGCAGACAGATAAACTAAACCGATTGTTAGCACTGTGCCAGGAAGCCATTCAGCAGGAGGCAGAGTCGGGTGGTGTCATCCTTGCGCTGGATACGTTCGAGGAGCTGGGAGAGTTCGAGTATTGGTTCCGCGAAGAGTTTATGGCGCAGCTCCATTCCAAGGTGCTCGTCATTATATCTGGACGGTACCCGATTCAAGGCGCATGGTTGTCCTCTCCAGCATGGCGGCAGTTGATCTGCCACATGCCGATTGGGGATCTGGATTATTATTCGGTAAAGGAGTATTTGAACCGCTCCGGGTTCAACGTCGAAGACGATATCCAACAAATATGGAACAAGACCAAGGGTCATCCGTTGACTCTGTCCCTGCTTGTATCCACGACGCAGCTCCATGCGATGCAGCCAATGGCGATAGAGGAAGATAATGGTGTGTTCGCTCAGGTAGTGCATACCTGGTTGAAGGAGCTTCCGGATCCGCAGCTTCGGGAGCTGGTGGAGACGGCGGCGGTATTACGGCATTTCAACCAGGAGCTTCTCACATGTGCCATGGGAAGGCCGATCTCGACGGAGCAATTCCTTAAGCTGGTTGGACTTTCCTTCGTACGACGAGTGGATCGTGGCTGGCTGCTTCACGACCTTATGCGAGATGCGATCACTCACGAGCTGCAGGTACGCGCACCTGAACAATACAGTGGGATTCGGAAGCGCTGCAACCTTTATTACTATGAACTGATCAAGGAATCGGTACACAAGAAATCGGTTGCTTGGGAAACAGCAGAGTGGTTTTATTATATTGGTGATCCGGCGATTCTTGCCTTTTTTTATCAGAATTCGGGCACACATCGGTGGGAGTCGCTCAACAGTGTCAACTGGTCCGAGGCCGAACGTTATATCGAGAATAGGCGATCATCGGCCAAAGAAGCGAGGATTACTTATACGAATCCAGAAACCTTAGAACGTTATGAGTACGTCATTTCTATGGAAGAAAATTTATATACCTTGAAGCATATCCATCTTCAGGAGCTGTATGAGCTGGACTTGAGCATCGTCAAGCTGCTCCGGGACAGGCAAGGAGGTTTGTCGGGGCTATCGGTAATCATACCGATCAACGTACACACGTTGGACTATCTGCTTACGCAGCCGTTATCTTCAGCTTATTTTACAGACTTGTCGGAGCAGAGACTGAAGGAATTGAAGGTACCAAGAGAAACGAATGCGGGGTATTTCGTGAAGACGATCGATGTTCCCGATTTCGCAGACCAATCGTTGCGTGCAGCTGCCGGTTTAACCTTCATTACGCATATCATTTCTGCCGGATTCCTTGTCGCGGCGCCTCCGGCCAATCCGTTCTTTGGCGAGATCCATCTCGGTCTCGGCTGCCAGATTGCCAAGCATGCGGTTCATTACGATTATGATGGCATCACGCCGACCCCTTATTATGTTATTGATACAAGAGGCAATAAACTGCAGAGCTATCTGAATAAAATGCTCACAGGTTTAGACATGTTAGACGAGCGAAGAGATGCACAGGAGGAGCTCTCCTCCTTGACACCGCGCGAAATGGAGGTTGTGGAGCTTATCATTCAAGGTCTTACCAATATGGAGATTGCCTGTAAGCTATATCTCAGCGAGGTGACGGTGAAGAAACATTTGTCGAATATTTTCAGAAAGCTGAACATTAAGAACAGAAGTCAGTTGGCTTTTCTAATGGGGAAATGTCAAGCTTAAGGTTAAAGATGAAGAGTTTCATTACTGATAATATTAGGAAAAGGCTGCTACCAGTAATGGAAAAGCAACCTTTTTTAACGTTCATCCTAATAAGCAGGTTGAAGTAGAGATAAATACGATAAACTGGTAATATTGTCCCCATATCGATAGGAGGGATTTCGATGAAGACAATTAATTTGGGAATGATTGGAAGTGGGCATGTAAGTAATCGCTATTTTGAACAGGCAGCCATGCTGGAAGGTGTACGTTTTGTGGCTACTTGCTCGAAACGTTTGGATAATGCGGAGAAGAAGGCGGCGACCTATGGTGTGCCCAGGTGGTATGACGATTACAGGGTCATGATGGACAGAGAGAAGCTTGATGCGGTCGTCGTCACTACACCTCATTCCGTACATGCAGAGCCAGTGCTCGCTGCTTTGGAACGGGGGCTGAATGTACTGAACGAGAAGCCTATGGCTACTACTTTTGAGGACTGTAAACGCATGGTATCACTAGCTGAGGAAAAGGGTGTCATCTTTATGAGCTTGCCGTTCGATTTGAACCCCGCTTTTCTGGCAGCCTCCGAATTTGTAACCGAGCACTATATCGGTAAAATCACAGGGGCCGAGGCGCAATTATCCCTACCCGGGCCTTGGCGTGACAACTGGTATTACGATAAAACAATCGCCCATGGCGGAGCCGTGCTCGATTGTTTGGTATATCCGGTCAGCCGGCTTATCGGTTTGTTAGGACCTGCTGTAAGCGTCGTGGCAGAGGTCAACACGTTGATTCCGAATCGAATTGTAGGTGAGGGCAAGAAAGTAAATAGCGATGTGGATGATAATGTAACGATCATCGTCCAATTTGCAGGAGGACAGCATGCGGTCATCCGTTCGTTATGGGGACTTTCGCACAAGCAGAATCATACAATCATTTATGGACGCAGCGGGACCGTAGCTCTGAACGACAGTGGATTTCCTTTGGTAGTGCATTCACCAGAACAAGCTTTGCCGAATGCAGAACAAGTATCATGGCGTGGAATCGAAAATTGTTATGTTCCATATGGAAAGATCGCTTCGTACCCCAAGGAGGAGATTATCGCTTATTTTGTACACTGCCTCCGATCAGGTGAACAGCCCATACAGTCTGGAAAACAGCAGCTGCACGTTCACGAGATTATGTTCGGTGCTTACCGTTCAGCGGAATCCGGCCAACGATATCAATTAACGACAAGCTTTGCGCCTTGGGACAAATTAAATCCAGACATTTTCGATACCCGCAGCAGATACATATAAGCTCTTGTATGGAAGCTGGCAGCAACCTTGACTTGATTGCTAGGTGAGCACAGCCATACATAGAATCAACAAGAGAATTCGCATTATTCCTGCCAGAATAACCCCTTAATATCAGCTAATGAGCATAAGCTCATGAAATGATTATAGGGGTTATTCAAGTTGTATTGACCATTACCGGCACATTGTCGGCTGAAGATTATAGACTGAACAACGTGGAGCGCTCTATGATGCTTAAGTAAACAACGATGGAGAGGAGGTGAAAGCTATCAAACGCAGCTTAGAGGCGATACCGGTTAAAGATGCGACCATAAGCTTCAAAAAAGCAGTCCGTAAGGATATATGGCTGTATGGTATGATGCTGCCGGGACTGATCTACTATCTGTTATTTAAGTATTTACCAATGTGGGATATGTTGATTGCCTTCAAGGATTATCAGCCGGCACTTGGCTTTTGGGGCAGCAGATGGGTAGGTATGGAGCATTTCGAACGTTTTTTTTCGGAGCCGATCTTTTGGCAGCTGTTTCGGAATACAGCGATACTGGCGGTATACAACATCGTGTTATTTTTCCCGTTACCAATCATTGTTGCTCTGATGCTGAATGAACTGCGGATTCAATGGTTCAAAAGAACCGTCCAGACCTTCATTTATATTCCCCACTTTTTCTCGATTGTTGTTGTTGTAGGGATCACTTATGTGATGTTTACGACCGAAGGAGGGATCGTTAATGAGGGCGTGGCAGCAATGGGCGCCGATAAGCTCAATTTTCTTACAGGACCCGAGTGGTTTCGGCCGATGGTGACACTGCAGGTCATATGGAAAGAAACAGGATATGGCACGATCATATTTTTGGCAGCGCTTGCAGGTGTGGACCCGACCTTATATGAAGCATCCAAAATTGATGGGGCGAGCCGCTGGCACCAGCTTTGGTACATTACGATGCCGGCGATCAAAAGCACCATAGTCATTCTCCTCATTCTTCGTCTGGGTAATTTTCTCGATACCGGCTTTGAGCAAATGCTGCTCATGATCAACGCGCTGAATAGGGAGGTTGGTGAGGTTTTTGATACTTACGTCTATACGAACGGGATTACGCAGGGGCAATTCAGCTATTCGACTACCGTAGGCTTGTTCAAATCGGTCGTTGGTTTGATTCTGGTCGTCGCGGCTAACCATATTTCCCGAAAATTAGGGGAGGAAGGTGTCTATTAGAGGTAAAGGATTCATTGGGAAAGGGGTGCCCGAGTTTGCACAAACGTTCTGTAGCAGGCACGATTTTTGATATTGGCAACATTACGGTTCTTGCTGTGATAGCTTTATTAACCTTATTTCCGTTTCTTCATATTGTAGCGGGCTCACTTGCTTCGGCGAAGGAGGTGCTGGCTAGTAAATTCATATTATTTCCCAAGGAATTTTCACTGGAGGCGTACCGGTTTATTTTTTCCGAGAATACGCTACTGCGCAGCCTGCTGATCACGATTTTTATTACCATTGTCGGGACCTTGATCAATATGGCGATGACCTTGTTGATGGCCTATCCGTTGTCCCGTAATGTCAAGGGTAAGCGAACGATTATGCTGCTGGTTGTGTTCACGCTTCTGTTCAGCGGAGGGATTATTCCAAGCTTCCTGGTCGTTAAATCGTTAGGACTGTTGAATACGTACGGAGCCTTATGGCTTCCCGGGGCGATCAATTCATTTTACATGATCATTTTGATCAATTTTTTCAAACAATTGCCTGTGGAATTTGAGGAATCGGCAAAAATGGATGGCTGCAACGATCCCTTACTTCTCTGGAAAATTGTTATTCCGCTCTCACTACCAGCGATGGCCACCTTTTCCCTGTTTTATTCGGTATCGCATTGGAACACGTTTTTCAGTGCCTTGCTCTACATCAACGACTCCCATAAATGGCCGATTCAAATTTTGCTGCGGCAAATTGTCATTATGTCTTCAGGAGGCATTGGAGATGCGAGCTTCGCAGCAGAAGCCTCATATGTTGTGCCGCCGCAAACGGTCAAAATGGCTGTTATCGTAGTTGCCACACTGCCGATTATTATGGTTTATCCGTTCCTGCAAAAACATTTTGCCAAGGGCGTGCTGTTAGGTTCAATTAAAGGATAATATGGAGAGGGAGAACTGCGATGAAAAAACGAGCTTATCAAACAGCTATATGTACATTGGTCACCTTGTCGGTGCTGACTGTCGGCTGCAGTGGAGATAAGGGGCAGCAGCAGGGAGAAGCGCCAGCCGCCGCCAGCACGACAACAACACCCAAGACGCCTGATGTGAAGCAGCCGCCGCTCAAGCTGAGTATAATGGCTACTTATTATACCCCTCAGCCGCCAAGCAACCAGAATGACATTTGGAAGAAGCTGCAGGAGATCACGGATACACAAATCGAAATGACATGGGTGCCACGTTCTGCCTATGACGACAAGGTCAGTGTCTCGATTGCCTCCAATGATTTGCCCAAGGTGATGCTGGCGTTGAATTCTTCAGCCCCGCCCTTGGTCAATGCGATTAAATCTGGCTTGTTCTGGGAAATCGGTCCGTATTTGAAGGATTACAAAAACTTGAGCGCCCTGAGTAAGCTGCAGTTCGAGAGTACCAAAATACAAGGGAAAACGTACAGCTTATACCGTTCCAGACCTCTTGCCCGATTTGGCGTCACATACCGCAAGGATTGGTTGGATAATCTGAATTTGAAGGAACCCAAAACGCCTGAGGATATGTACAACGTCATGAAAGCGTTTGCCAAAAATGATCCGGATAAGAATGGCAAGGATGACACTTATGGAGTTCTTGCTTTTAAAGATGGTCAGGGTTACTTGATCCCGCATATCGCTTCATGGTTTGGAGCTCCGAACGGATGGAAGGAAGAAAATGGACAATTTACGCCGGATTTCATGACAAATGAATACCTCGAAGCTCTGAAGTACATCAGAAAGCTGTATGATGAAAAGCTGTTGAACCAGGACTTCGTCGTAACAGAAGAACAACAAATGAACACCATGTTCAATCAAGGCAAGGCTGGCATTAATCTGGGTCTGTTTGATGATGTCGGTAAACAGCAGATGGAGGTTGCCAAGCTGAATCCGAATGCGAAGATAGCTATTCTCGATACGATAACCGGAACCAAGGGTCAGCGGGTCTGGGCTCAACCGGGCTATACCGGGGTGTTCCTGTTCCCGAAATCGTCGATCAAGACAGAAGAGGAATTGAAACGGATTCTGGCGTTTTTTGACAGACTGCAGGAGCAGGATGCGGTTAACATGCTGACCTGGGGACTTGAAGGCAAGCAATACAAGCTGACAAACGGTCAAGTCGAGAAAATCGGCGGAGATGAGGCCTTCGATAAGGATACTCTTGGTCTCGGTGAGCTTCGTATTGACGACGGCTCTAAGGAGCTCGTTGCAACAGGCGAGAATCCATTGACAACAAAAGGGAAGCAGCTCATCAAGGATAACGTGAAAATTGCTGTTGTTAATCCGGCGCTACCCCTATACTTCGAATCCCCAACCTGGAGCCAAAAAAGCAATGAATTAAGAAAGATAGCTTCGGATGGCGCTGTCAAGTTTATTATGAACAAAATTGATGAAAACGAATGGAAAAAGGTTCAGGAGGACTGGAAAAAGGCGGGCGGGGATAAAGTGTTGACCGAATTTGCCGAGAGCTTTGCCAAAAGTAAAACCAAATAGCGTACAAACTAGAAAAAGAGCGATAGGAGTGTTCAGTTTTGAGTAGAGGCCGTGTCTATTCGTCGGAAAGACGGTTTTTCAGAGATGCTGTAACAGGGGCAGAGATTGTGCAGCTTACCTCATTCCCATGCATCAATATTAAATTATATTTTCATGTCAATGCATTCACACCGGATTCGCAAACGCTTGTATTTCAGGTATTCTCCGAGGCAACGAGGGATTCGAAGGTCGATATTTTCAAGGTCAATATCGATGGAAAGGGATTAACACAGCTTACGGACGCCGCAGAGGCTGGCAGCCCGGTTGTGTCGCCTGATGGCCATTGGCTGTACTATATGTGCCATGGTGAGCTTCGCCGAGTATCGATGACGGATTATCGTGAGGAACGGATTGGATATATAGACGGCATACAGCCGTCTACGGGGCTTAGCAGTAACACAGCAGGTTCAACCATTAATGCCAGCATGAGCAGTGATGGGCGTGTATATTTTACAGATGCCACACTGACAAATGGCAGAAGAGCGATACTCAGATATACGACAGACGGTAAAGAAGCCGCTATTATTTATGAATCGGATTCGATTACCCATACCCAATGTGAGCCCTCGGAAGCGAAGGTTGTTGCCTTTCAGCATGGACCGGATGCTCAGCATCGCAATATATGGCTGATCAACGAGGATGGAACCAATGTGAGGCCTCTGGATATGCCTTATGGTAATGGGCATTGGATGTGGCTCGGTTCTACACAAAGAATCTTGACCAATCTGGAGAAACAGTTTAACGGCATCGCGGTGATGGGCGAGCATGACGATAATCCGGAAATCATTGTCACCGGCGAGCATTTCTGGCATGCGGCCAGCAGCCGCGACGGCAAATGGATGGTATCGGACACGAGCTGGCCGGATAATGGCATTCAATTGATTCATGTCGATAACAAAAAGTATGCAACATTATGCTATTCACAAAGCTCTTCCTCTCATCCGCAATGGTCTCACCCGCATCCTTCATTTAGTCCTGACGGTAATTATGTGGTGTATAATTCCGACATAACCGGAACTGCCCAGATGTATCTGGTCAAAATTCCTGAGCATTTGCGAGCAGAATTACAAAATGGCGGGTGAAACATCTCTATGGAGAAGCAGAATATAGCAATTGTGGGATTAAGATTCGGCAGTACAGTCATTGAGGAATTGCTGCAGGGGGCGGGAAATCCCTATTTCCAAGTGTACGCGGTTTGCGATCTCGATCCCTCCAAGGTCGATGAATGCGCTACGAAATATGGAGCGAAGCCCTACTATTCCCTTGCGAGTCTCCTTGCCGACCCAGAGGTTCAGGTGGTTGGTCTGTACACGCCTCCGGCAGGAAGAGCAGAGCTGATCGATCAGATCATTATTTCTGGAAAAGATGTCATGACAACGAAGCCCTTTGAGCTGAATCCGCAAAAAGCACTCGATATCCTCCATAAGGCAAATGCCATGAAGCTCGTCGTCCACATGAATTCTCCGGGTCCTGCATGGTATGATACGTTGAACTACATCACAGCGTGGAGAGTGAAATATGAACTGGGCATGCCGATCGGTGGCCGATGGGACATTTGGGTTAATTATCACGAACAAGCAGATGGAGGCTGGTATGACGACCCCGAAAAGTGTCCGGTTGCGCCTATATTCAGGCTCGGCATTTATATTATCAACGACATGGCTCGAATATTCGGGCCCGTTCATAAAGTATCTTCTATGAGCTCGCGCCTGATCACGGAGCGGCCTACAGTTGATAACTCGCAGGTGAGCCTGCTTTTCCGTAACGGCGCGATAGCCAATATATTCGGGAGTTTTTGCGTAGATGACAGTCAGAGGTATAAAAGCCCGATGATTCTGAATTTCGAGCACGGAACCTTTTATTGCGATGTGATGCCAACGAATGAAGGGCACGCCAACAAGCTGCTTCTAGTTGCACGGGACCCGATAACCAGACTAAGAGTTACCGAGGAGGTCGAGGTTACTGGAGATGCAGGCCGGTATCAATGGAAGGAGTTTTACCAGTCCGTATGTGATCGTATAATGAATGAAGAGTCTTATATCCATGATGTGGTGGAGGGGCTTAAAATCATTGAAGCGATGCGAAGATCCGACCGAAGTGGAAGGATTGAGCTCGTTCAGGAGGAATCATGAAAATTGGCGTAGGCTTATTCGGCAATAACGGGGGACATCAGATACATGGCGAGCTGGTCAACCATCCCTATGCAGCTATCGTGGCCACAGCTGCTATGGATAGGAGTCTGCTTACCCCTGAGCAGCAATCCGATACGGATATAAGGCATTATGATTCGCTGGAGGAATTGCTCAAGGATGAAAGGGTGCAGGTCGTTTCCTTATGCTCACCACGCAGAGCCAACCAAGTAAATGAAGCGATCATGTGCATGCGGCGAGGCAGGCATGTGTATGCGGAAAAGCCGTGTGCCATGCATGAAGCAGAGCTGGATCAGTTGCTGCAGGTTGAGAGCGAAACAGGCTGCTTATTCCGTGAAATGGCAGGAACGGGCTTTCAACAACCGTACTTGTCCATACGCAATCTGGTTCAGTCCGGTGTGATTGGCGAGGTGGTACAGGTATTCGCCCAGAAGTCATACCCGTACCACGACGCTCGTCCCCAGGATGAGGCGATAGACGGGGGACTCATCGGACAGAACAGCATTCACGCGATACGATTTGTTGAGCATGTGGCTTGCGTAAGAATCGAAGAAATTCACGCAATGGAAACGAAGCTTGGCAATCCGAGCGAACACGGCGGGCTTCATATGGCGGCTAGTATGATGATGAGGCTCACGAATGGAGGTGTCGCCAGCATTGTCGCCAACTATTTGAATGCCAAGGGCTTTGGAAGCTGGGGCAATGAGCACTTGCGGATATTCGGCACAAAAGGCTTTATCGAAGCTGTCGATGGCGGAGCCAGAACCCGGCTAATCGTGGGGGATACCGACATGGGACCCATCGACACATCCGGGCCTGAGGAAAGCTATTGGGACATGTTCATCCTAACGCTGCTTGGTAAAGCGGAAATGCCCGTTACGCTTGAAGCGGAGCTGCATTGCACTAGAATGGCAATAAGAGCCAAGAAGTCTGCACAAGC
This sequence comes from Paenibacillus baimaensis, assembly GCF_025567575.1. Lineage (NCBI taxonomy): Bacteria > Bacillati > Bacillota > Bacilli > Caryophanales > Paenibacillaceae > Paenibacillus > Paenibacillus baimaensis. The sequence continues at coordinate 16,018 of NZ_JAOQIO010000121.1, forward strand.
ACAAACCCATTAACAAAGGAGTGTTTCCAATAATGGCAAGAGGCCAGGCATATCCATCTGAAAGGCAATTTTTTGAGGATAGCAGAACCGGCGTGAAGATTACCAAGCTGACTGCGTTCCCGACCATTAACAGCAAGCTATACTTTCATATTAATGCGTTTACTCCGGATTCCCGGTCATTGGTATTCAAAACCTACAGGTCCGCGCAGCGAGATTCGCAGATCGATGTTTTCAAGGTTCAAACAGACGGCATGGGGCTGGTACAGCTAACCGATCGACCGAATGTGCGAGGGGCTATGGTCTCCTATGACGGGAAATGGTTGTACTACGTCACAAATGGCGAGCTTCGCCGAGTGTCCATGGACACCTATGAGGAAGATAGCATCAGCTATTTGGATGCACTGACGTGGGATGCTGAGTGCGCCAGTATGACTTATGACGACAAAAATTATTATGTAGAGGCTACTCTGAAAAATGGTCGACGCGGGATTGCCAGATTCACTACAGACGGTAAGGAGGCTGACGTGATTTTTGAGAATTCCGATATTACACATACCCAATGCGAGCCTACGGAGGGCAAGGTTATTGCTTTTCAGGACGGACCCGACGCATTCAACAGAAATATTTGGCTGATTGATCAGGATGGCAGCAACCTGCGTCCTTTGGAGCTTCCCTATGGGAATGGACATTGGATGTGGCTTGGCGGCACCAAACGGATTATGTCCAATCTGGAGAAGGAGCAGCAGGGAATTGCTATCATGGCGGAGAATTATGAAGAGCCTGAGCTATTTGTCAACGGGGAGCATTACTGGCATGGGTCCTGCAGTTTGGATGGGGAATGGATGGTCTCGGATACGAACTGGCCTGATCATGGTATACACCTGATTCATACAGCAACGAAGAAGCACAAGGTCCTATGTTACCCCAACAGCTCATCCTGCCATCCACAGTGGACGCATCCACACCCCTCCTTCAGCCCGGATGGCAAAATGGTGGTATATAATTCGGATGCCGGGGGGATTCCCAATGTTTATTTGGCAGTTATTCCCGACGAGATGCTCGCGGAGCTTGCAGAATAGTCGATAGGTTGCTGCGAGTTGGAGGTACATGATGAAAAACCGCCGTTTTAACTATTTCAAGCGATTGTTTTTGTTCTGCATCCTGATAGGGTTGATTCCCGTCATAACGCTGGGTTATTTCTCTTATGCCAAATCATCACAGCTATTGTTGGATAAGGCACACAGAAGCGACATGGAGATGGTGGAACAAACTCAGCTTCGTTTTGAACAAAAGCTGAAAATGGTGGATAATGCCCAGGCCCAAATTACCAACTCGCCACTTGTGATCGATGCTATGGAGCAGGAGCTCGACAGTGAAGACTATCTGACTTATGAGAAATTGATGCAGACGCTGTATCGGCTGCAGCTCTATGAATTCGGACTATCGGACGTTTACCTTGTGAATTTCAATAAAAATTGGATTTTAAGCAGCGCTGGTAAAGAATCACTGCAGGCCAGTGAGCTTAGCCCCACCTTTACGGGATATGTCAATAAAGGCAAGCTGTTTTTTTGGACTGTGTTTGAATCACCTTTTTTTGAAAAGTCAAACCCGCGGGTATGGAATACGGCGATTGTCAAAACGATCCCGATTAATTCCTTTAGCCCGCTTGGTCTTCTGGTTGCTGTACTGCCCAGCCACGAATTGAATAAAATGATCCCCAAAGTCAGCGGTGGCGATTCTGGCGACATGTACGTCCTGGATGAGCATTACCGCATACTTGCAGCTAGCAAGCCGGATATGATCGGTATGGAGCTGTCCGATGAGACGTACATGCAGACCATTAAGCAGGCCAACAGGGAAGCGGATCAATTTGAAACCGCTAACCATACCTATGGAATTACGTACAGGCAATCGAATTACAACGGCTGGATTTATGTGGTGAAAACAAATATTAATGAGATCACGAAGGAATCAAAAGCAATCGGATGGGTGACTATCTTCATTTGTTTGATTGTGTGTATCCTGATCTTTATTGTATCGTTGGAGGGGACTCGCAGGCTGTACGGTCCGGTTCGCAAGCTGTACGATCTTGTATTGAAATCGCCGGATATGCCGCGCTCCAAAAGAAACGATGAATTTTATTGGATTGAAAAAAACATGCATGTGCTGATGGGGAAGGAATCCCATATGAGGCATCAGCTTCACGATTTTTTTGTACATAAATTGCTGCAGGGTGCAGTGAACGCCAAAGAAATAGCTGACCGTATGGATACGAACGAGTTGGAATGCTGGAAGCAAATGCGGGTCATTTGCGTGCGCATGGATACGCTTGAAGGAACTAACTACACGGATCGGGATCGAGATTTGCTCCTGTTTGCAATTCTTAATATGGCGGGGGAATTAATTCCGCAGCCATTCAGGCTGAACCCGGTTGTGATCAATGATCTCCAGGTAACCTTATTAGGCAGTCATGCCGAGCTTCCAGAGGTTTCAAAGGCGGAGGTATATGAATGGGCGGCAGCAATACAAAATTCGGTGAAGCAGTATTTGCATTTAAACGTCAGTATGGGCATCAGCTGCATGTTTATGGAGTTGAACGAGGCACCGAACGCTTTGAAAGAAGCGAAGGAAGCGCTGTCTTACAGCGTGCGACTGGGACAGCAATCGATTCTGTTCCTCGAGGACATGCAGCCTGAAGTGGCAGAGCCAGCTGTTACGTATCCGCAGCAAGTCGTCAATGAGCTGATGGACCGCATTAAGCAATTGGACGAAGCGGGAAGCTATCAGCTGTTGGATGAGTTCATGGCGATCATTACCCGCAAAGCCATAAGCCAGCAGGAATTTCAGTTGGTGCTGCTTCGACTGCTTGTCGATATGACGCGGCTTGTTCAGGAAATGGGGGGCACCCTGTATCATATCGTTCCCCAGGAAAAAGAGGTTGTAAATGAAATTCTTTCCTTGAAATCGACCAAGGAAATCGTAGGATGGATGAGACTTACGATGATTCGTCCACTGATAGATTATATCGAAAAGAGCAGGGAAACCCTGTATACGAGAATTTCCGATCAGATGCTTGCTATTATTGATCAGGAATACGATTCGCCCTTGTCTCTGGAGAGCTGCGCAGCCCGTCTGAACTATCATCCGGAATATATCAGTCGTGTATTTCGCAAAGAGACCGGGTTTGTTTTCAGTGATTATTTGTCGAGACATCGACTGCTAATGGCCAAAAAATTTTTGGTCGAAACGAGTATGTCGATCACGGAAATTTCGGAAAAGATGAGGTATAACAATCCGCAAAACTTTATACGATATTTTCGCAAGCTGGAAGGCGTCACGCCGAAGCAATACAGGGAGCTGAGCCTTACGAAAAAAAACCAATCAACAAATCAAGCGAACGGGCAGTAAGCGATCCGGAGCAGGTTTGTTTGTTAGGAATTCAGGGAGTTGGGGGAGGTGATTTTCTGTTATACTGTAAGCTAAGATCAATTATGAAATGAAGGTGATGAGTTCATGGCGAATTTCATTGTAGGTGAATCCTATGAATCCAGAAAGCGTGCCGGTAGATGAAGATAAATAAATATATGTTTCAGGAGGAAGGTTTGCATCGGTTTCTGGGTACCTTGGAAGCCCGAATTATGGAGGTTTTTTGGGTATCTGAAGAGCTGAGCATTAAACAAATGCACCATAAGCTGAATGAAGAGAGTCCATATTCGATTAATACGATCATGACTGTCATGAATCGGTTGTATGACAAGGGGCTGCTGCATAGGCATACGGAAGGAAAAGGTCGTACGAAGCTTACTCATTTCAAAGCAGCGTCAACCAAAGAACAGTTTTTGGCCGAACAGACGAAAAACGTAACTCGCGGCTTGATTGAAGATTTTGGCGATTTGATGGTAACCCATATCGTAGATGTCATTGATGAGGCTGATCCGCATCTTATTCAAACATTGGAGACTAAACTCCAAGAGTTAAAGAAAAGGAATCGTTAAATGAGCAGCTTGTTGAAACCCAGCATGGCCATTTGTTGTATATATGTTGTTGCTGCCTGGATTTTGTTGCAAATGGGCATGGCCTTATCCCATCATATCAGTGATGTTGAATTGCAGCCGGATATGTGGTTAGTTATCCAAAATATGCTGTTCGATTTAGTAGTCGGACATTCTTTCTTTGAAACGGTTTTTATTTTATTAATAGGCCTAACCTGCTTACGGATGCTTACCTATATGGGCAGACATCTGTATGCTTCCTATAACTGGTACACTTATGCCAAAGTCCGAATGCATCCCCGTTTAACAACACAATGGACTCGAAAATATAAAAAATGGCATACTCACATAGATGTTATTCGTGAACAGCAGCCGGTAGCTTTTGTGATAGGCATGATACATCCCCGGATTGTGATCTCCACTGGTTTATTGGACATGCTTTCTTTGGAGGAGGTACACGCTGTCTTGCTTCATGAGCGTTATCACTGTACACAGCGACATCCTTTGAAAAAATGGCTGGCTACCATGATAATCACGAGCATGCCTTATATGTCCATCTTGAAAGGGTTGGGTCACTACTACGATATTTGGATTGAACTTCTGGCAGACCGTTATGCCATCACACAAACAAACTCCACCTACACCATCGGCACAGCATTATTAAAGCTTGTCCAAACCCAAAGATTCGTTAACCCTTGCCAAGGGGTAAGTTTTTCGGATACGGCGATCAATTATCGGTTATCTCAACTTATTAATCCTGAGCAATCGATTGAGGTACCGATGGTTTCTTTAAGATCCGTTTGTACTTCGGGTACGGTTCTAATCGTGATTTCGATGATTATCTTTTTTCAGTGTATCTAAACTATAGTGGAAACAGGAACAAAGTGGGGGACATACGCTCCCGCTTTTTTTGTGCTGCATACATCCAAAATATGAATAAATATTGAATTATTAATTTGTTTATTGACATTTGTATACATGTTTAATACAGTGGGAATACAAATAAACTACGGTGGATAGTTTATTAATCTTAAATATTAACAATTAACAAAGATTCACCTGGATGCACCAAGCAAGGGGGGACTTATGTCGATTTTTTACCGGGATTTGAATCATGAACGAATACAGGATCGATGGCTGGAATGGGAGGGTCATCGGCATGAAATTAATTTGTTAATTAGCCGTTCACTGGCTGATGGCAATGAACGGAATTGTGCGATCGTTCTGGGGGCAGGCAATTGTGATGATTTGGATCTTCATTATTTTTGTGATGTTTTTGAGCAACTGACTTTAGTAGACATAGATGCTCTATCGCTTCAGGAGGGAGTGAGCCGACTAGCCCCTGAACTTCTTGGCCGCATCGAGCTGCTGGGAAGTATAGATTTTACCAAGCTGGATCAAGTCAATTTTTACAGCAGGTTTAATGATTTATTGCAGAGGAAAGCACTAATGTCAGAAATAAGTTCCTTTTTAACTCAAATCCCGAGTGAAATCGTTCGCTGCTCTTTATTAGAGCCATGGAAAGGTCGATTTTCTGTAGTCATTTCTTCAGCTGTGTATACCCAGATATTTTATATTCATGTATTAACCTTGCTAGCCGTTCATGCTTCAAGCTACACAACTGAGGAAATAACGGTCCTAATAGATGGGCTGAAGACGTTGAGAGACTGTATGGTAAAGGCGTACAATGACCTGATGCTCTATTTACTTGAAGAGGATGGAACGATCATCGCATGGTCCGATGTTGTTAAATTCGACGAGCATTCTCCTTTTCCGGAGGAGCAGTTTTATGCAATCAACAACGAAAAGGAACGCATGCAGTTTATGTTCGATATTGCCAGTAAGCAGGGTAGAGAGGCCGCGTTAACAGGTCTGCATGATCTTCATGGAAGACTGCACAGCGAAGATCGGCAGTTCGCTTGCTGGATTTGGCCGTACAGCTCCAATAGACATTACATTACATTTGGCATATCTGGCAAAATAGTAAAAGGTCATCCCTGATATATCGCGCTCACTTCCATACATTTTATTAGCTTGTATCGCTTTCAAATAGTCAATTGCTCCTCCATATGGAATCTTATCTTATTTATGCGCCATCAGGGATCTTGATCATTTTTAGTTGACCACATTTTACAAAATGATACTATTAAAGGAATACTTTAAAGGGGTGAATGGTTATGAGTTATACGAGTCCCAATTGGAACACGTCCGTACTGATCACTATTGACACACAAAATGACTTTACCTTGCCCGACGCTCCGGCCGAAATCAAGGGGACTGCTGCTGTGCTGCCGAACATGAAGAGTGTGCTGCAAGCTTATCGAGCTCAAGGTTTGCCGATTGTGCATGTCATTCGATTGTATAAGGAAGATGGCTCCAACGTCGATATAAGCCGTAAAGAGGCCATTGAAAGAGGTGCCAGGATCGCCGCTCCAAACACGGATGGTGCAGAATTGGTATTCGAAATCCGTTCACCACTTTATAATTCCCTTGATGCGAACAAGCTGCTACAAGGTGCCTTTCAGTCCATTGGAGAACAAGAGTGGGTGATGTACAAGTCACGTTGGGGTGCTTTTTATAAAACTGATTTGGAACCGTTCTTACGAGCTCGTGGAATCGATACAATCGTATTTACAGGCTGTAACTTTCCCAACTGCCCAAGAACTTCCATGTACGAAGCAAGCGAACGGGATTTCCGGGTAGTCATGGTTGCGGACTCCATGTCGCAAGTTTATGAGCAAGGTATCCGGGAAATGAGCAGCATTGGTGTGCATGTATGCGGCTTGGATGCCGTTCTTGCTGCTATCCAATAAATGAAAAACATCTTGATGATGAACCGTGGACATCTTTTTGTATGGAATCCACGGTTCTGTCTTTTTGTAAAAAGTTGTGATTAGAGTAGAACTAAGCAAGCCTGACAGTCGGTCGTACAACCAGCTCATTGACATCCACATCATCTGGCTGCTCAATGGCAAACATTATAGTACGGGCGATGGCAGAGGCGGGTATGGAGTTGCGGCGATATACTTTCATCAGCTGACTTGCCTGTTCATCCGTGATGCTGTCGGCAAGCTCCGACTCCGTAACACCCGGTGACACAAGTGTGACCCGGATATCCCCGCCAACTTCTTGCCTCAAGCCATCAGTGATGGCACGGACAGCATATTTGGTCGCGCAATAGACGGCTGCCGTAGGTGAAACTTCATAAGCCCCGACTGAGGCTATATTGATGAATTGGCCGAATCCTTGCTCTTGCATCACTGGTAGTCCAGCGGCGATACCATGAAGCACACCACGGATATTGACATCAATCATTCGATTCCATTCTTCAATCTTCAAAGCGGCCAGACTGGAAAGCGGCATGACGCCGGCATTGTTGACAACTACATCAAGTCTCCCAAACCGGCTTTGTGCGTAACTGATTATGCTCTCCATCTGCTCAAGCTGGGTCACATCCAGGGACTGATAAGCAATGGAACAGCCTTCTGACTGAAGCTTCGAGGCAAGTGCATCCAGACGCTCCGTACGTCTTGCACCCATAACGACATGAGCACCTCTGTGCGCCAACAGCTGTGCTGTGGCTTCACCTATTCCACTGCTTGCTCCGGTAATGACGACAACTTTTCCTGTTATATTCGACATGTTTATCTCTCCTCTAATTATTGTTCGCGATATAGAATCATACCTGCGTGGTAAAGAATGTCTTCCCGAAAATCCCCATCAGCAGTAAAACCGGTATCGTCAACATAATCGATATGATCTCCTGTCAAGGTGTAGCGTCCTTGATAAGCGCTTTTCTTATTCCCGCGAGCTTCGTCGTACCGTCCGTTAGGAAGGAGTTCGTGCCGAATGAATCCGTTCTGTGTAACCCAAATACCGACATATTTGTGCTGCGCTGCTGGACTTGTTGTTTCCATTTTCTTTTCTCCTTTGTCTCGGTTTTGTTGGAAGTATGATGCTGACTCATTGGCCTCTCGGCTTATTGAGTGGGGCATGTCATTCATTATGAAATATCAGGCACTTCATACGGTAGCCGATTCGTAGGAGGTTATTGCCTAATCGTCCAAAATATAATAATGTTAAGCTAACTTGATCATTGGGAGGAAGAGGGTGTGTCTTATGAATTTACTTTGGATAATGAGAAGATTATTAAACAGCAGGAAGAATTGGCATCGATCATCGAACGGTACACCCGAAAGAATGGAACTCACTCTACAGCTATCACTTCATTAAAATTCATCCGGGCATCGGAAAAATCGGAACCGCAGTATACGATTTATGAGCCAGCCCTATGTATCGTAGCCCAAGGAACGAAGTTGGTTATGCTCGCAGAGAAAAGTTTCCAATATGATCCGGCCACCTACCTCGTAGCATCCGTACAATTGCCCATTACTGGGCAGATCATCCAGGCGACGCCACAATCACCTTACCTCAGCCTGCAGCTGAATTTCAGCGCCGATCAGATTCTTGATATCATCAAGGAATCCGAAGTGACCAGGGGGCAAAAGGGAGATGCAGCGCGCGGCCTGCTGGTAAGCAGAACAAGTACATCACTTCTCGACGCCGTATTAAGACTGGTTCGACTACTCGATGAACCGCGGGACATTCCTGTTCTTGCGCCATTGATCATTCGTGAGATTCTGTACCGGGTTCTGCAGGATGAACAGGGGAGTTCCGTTCTACAGTTCGCTGTTGCCGGCAGTCACGCCCAGCGCATCGCAAAAGTGATAGAGCTAATTAATCGTGATTTCGACAAACCTTTGCGGATTGATTATTTAGCGATGACCGCAAATATGAGTCCTTCATCACTCCATCACCATTTCAAAGAAGTGTCGGCCATGAGTCCGCTGCAATACCAAAAGCAAATCAGACTGCAGGAAGCCCGTCGGCTGCTGCTGTCAGAGACATCCGAAGCTGCGGATGCCGGGTTCCGTGTCGGTTATGAGAGTCCGTCCCAGTTCAGCAGGGAATATGCTCGGATGTTCGGTCAGCCCCCGGTCAGCGATATCAAGCGTCTTCGCGATTCATTGAGTGCAACGGCAGAAGCTGAAGAAGCTTGACATCGTATCAAGAATCGAATACATTAATGATGTAAGTAAGCACATGCATTAAAGGAGTATGCAGATGAGCAGCAATCAAAGTACAAGTGATAAGATTCTGTTAGCAACAATCGATCTCATGGCAGAAAAGGGATATGACGGTACGACAACCAAGGAAATAGCAGCTGCTGCAGGGGTGAACGAAGTCACGTTATTTCGGCATTTCGGAACGAAAGTGAAGCTGCTTGAATCCGCATTTCATCGCTATCATTATGCCGAGGAGATGACAATACTTTTTAGTGAAAGCCTAATAGGGGAGCTGTATTCGGATCTTCTCATGATCAGTCGTACGTATCATAAGATCATGAATCGGAATAAACAAATAATTTCAATTGCTCTAAAAGGAAGCAGCAATCTTCCTGAAGAGGTTCTTCAGGAGGCTTCGCGTAATCCTAAACTTCTGAAAAAACTTTTAACGAAATATTTGACCGACTTATCGGAACAAGGTAAGGTTCTCACGTCGAAACCTGAATTGCAGGCGCTATCATTCATGTGGATGAATTATGGTGCTTTCGTTAGTAACCTGAATGCAAAAGAGGCGATCTCAGAAGAATCGTTGGAGGCATTTATCGAGGAAAGCGTACGGTTATTCGCTAGGGCATTAACCCCCTAGCTTTTTTATAAAATATAATGTAAGTATGCACTTGCTATCAACAGGAAAAATTATTCAGACGATTTACAGCGGGTTTTACAGTGGAGTGGCAGACGAAATGATGAAGGGTGAGATGTTGTATGATTAACGAATTATTTCCTTACGAAAAAAAGCGTCAACAGGTTTTGGGTCTGGAGATGGCGTACGTGGAGGTAGGAAACGGCGATCCGATCATTTTCCTGCATGGCAATCCAGCGTCCTCCTATCTATGGCGCAACATTATTCCTTATGTGCAGGAATATGGCCGCTGCATTGCCCCTGATCTTATCGGTATGGGGGACTCAGATAAAATTCCTGATAGCGGCCCCGACTCCTACACATTTGTCGAGAATCGTCATTATCTCGATACACTTCTGGAGCAGCTCGGCGTAACGGAGAATGTTATCTTTGTGGTGCACGATTGGGGCTCGGCTCTGGGCTTTGATTGGGCGTACCGCCATCCTGGCGCCGTAAAAGGCATTGTATATATGGAGGCCATTATCAAACCTCGCAGCTGGAGCGAGATACCCGAGACCGGTCGCAAGATTTTTCAGGCGCTGCGGTCCCCTGCGGGCGAACAGATGGTGCTAGAACAAAACTCCTTCATCGAGGTCAATCTTCCGATCAATATTTTGCGTAAGTTGACGGAGGAAGAGCTTGAGCAATACCGACGGCCATTTGTGGAGCCGGGCGAAGCGCGTCGTCCTACATTATCCTGGGCACGACAACTTCCATTTGATGGAGAGCCGGAGAATGTGACTGAAATTGTCACTACTTACGGAGAATGGCTGGCACAAAGCCCTGTTCCTAAATTATTCATTAATAGTGATCCCGGCACGATGCCGCAATCGCACTTGGATTTCTGCCGTACCTGGCCTGCACAGAACGAAGTCACGGTGCGGGGACGCCACTATCCTATGGAGGACGAACCGGATGAGGTGGGTTCAGCCCTTGCTGCTTGGTTAAAGGATCTGGTTTAGCATTTGACTCTTACGGGTATTCAGAATTTCAACAAAGGTTGATGGCTGTTCCACTTAACGAAACAACGGCGCATCTTCGAGGATCGTTTAAGCGTTTCGAAGACGTACAGAAGACTGACTTATAGAAACATATTATAGACACAAATCGAAGAGGTACAATGGAACATAATAACCGTGAGGATAGAACATACGTTCTGTACTCGCGGTTATTTTAGTAAAACGTCATCAGGATCGTTGGTATATATTGGATATTAGTTATTTATTGGAAATAACCCCTTGAATATCCGTAATTAAGGGCCCAATTGGACCATACGCTGCCAATTATATACATAAGTACGACTATGTGGATTATGTTATCTCATAAGGGGTAAGGGAACGTGTGTTCTGTATTGTTTGTGTTAATCACATTGGCAATGGATCGTCTGTACTCTTAATTGAATTTTGGTTCTGTAGGAGTTGAGCTATGGAACTTTATATTTATGATTTCAGCAATGACCGGAAGCAGCAGCAGCGAGCCATACACGCCGATTGTATAGCTGGTTACAAACCCAATGCCTATACCGTCATGAAGTACATATGTGATCGTATGTATGAACAGATTCGTAAAACAAAAAGCATAGCTGCGCGTCATCCACTTGCGATGAGCCTTTACTTGTTTTTTTCTAATTTTCAAAATCGCGATAACGGTCATGATTGGCCAAACGATATTCAACAAATTGAACGCTATGCTGACAGCTTTTCCTCCAGTGGCAAAGGGAGCCATATAACCGGATGTGACGTCTACAATAATAACAGCGGCTAGATACACATAACCGTTAATTTTATGAAGCTTGCGGTAATTCCTTAAAATCGTCTGGGAGAAATTAATGGCTCCCGATACCATGGCCAGGCAAGCACACAGGACATGGACATACATCACATTTAACCAAACGGGGGCATTGAATTTCTTGTTCAGTTTGTGATCCAGGAAACTCGCAGCTTGTGGATCATATATAAAATTCATATAAATCACGTAGACAATAAAACAGATGATAATGGCGAGCATGATTAAATAATAGCTACTTGATTTTAACATTGTATTCTCTATTCCTCTCATTTTTTGGCCTTATCGTACCCAATTGTGCTATGATTTACTGAAAACAAGTCATACAGAATCTATCGATTCTCGAAAGGATATTGGCTATGCGTAAAGGTGATAAAACAAAGCTGCATATTATTATGAAATCGGCGGAGCTGTTCAACCAGAAAGGATATGCGGCAACGACCATGCAGGATATTATGGATGCGACCCAATTGACCAAAGGCGGCATATATCGCAACTTTTCCAGCAAAGACGATATTGCTATGGAAGCATTCAAATATGCTGGAGAAGTACTTTGGGAACACTTTTCCCGGGCGATACAGAATTGCCACACTTCGACCGATGCCATACTGGCGATGTGCGATGTGTACAGCGATACGGTGCATAATCCACCCCTTCAAGGAGGCTGTCCTTTTCTGAATACAGCTGTTGAGAGTGATCATTCCTTTCCGGTGCTGCGTGATCAAGCCATGGATGCTTACCGACAAATGCTTGCATTTATCCAGAGGCTGCTTGAGCAGGGTACCGTTACCGGGGAGTTCAGTGCTGACATGGACACGGAGTCGGCGGCTTCCTTTATTTTTTCGTCTATTGAAGGGGCGATTATGTCAAGCAGGCTTACGCTCGATAATAAACATGTCCGCTATGCAAGGAACCAAATTCAACGTTGGTTATTGACATTCAAACCTGCGTAAGTTTGTTTTGCTCTGCGTTCTCCAGTCGTTCACCTGTCACCTTCGAAGCAGGCAGTATACCGGCTTTTGCCGTTCCCAACATTTGGTTACCGTGAACGTGAACATGGAACCTTAAATTCAATCGCATAGGCTTCGTTACCCGCAGCAGCCAAGAAAGCTGGTTGTCTTGTATAATTGGCTCCATGATGTCCACTACTTCATCGGCCTGTTCAGCAATGCCGCATACCTGTCCATTAACTTTGCTAATGGTGAGAGTTACCTTCATTTTGCCAATTGGAGTTGCAATAACTACAGACCACACACCCTCGAAGTTAGGCTCGTCTCCGTCAGTCGCTTCTTCAAGACCGGATATTTGCGGGGATAGGTCCGACTCGGGGCTGGACGGCGACACTCCCGCTATTGGAGCGAGTCCGCGAGCTTGCCAGACCGTTCCACGCCTTTCATATTCAAACAGTTGCTCCACCGCATGAGCCATTCTCGGCCCCAATTCACGCTCAATCAGGTACAGTGCTGTGTCCAGACCCGAAGTTACGCTTCCGCCTGTAACCAAGTCGCCGTCATCCACTACCCGAGCCGTCACAGGAATAGCTCCAGTCGCACTAAGAGCATCCATTCCCTGATGATGGGTAACAGCATGTCGGCCTTCCAGCATCCCGCTCATGGCAAGTAAGAGAGAACCTCCACAGACGGTTGCAATCGTGATTCCGGGTTTGCCAAAAGCTTCTCTTACCAGATTAGTCAATTGGGTTTCTGAAGCTCTCTGTAGTAACGAGACAACGGAGTCAGGTCCATCGCCGACCATGCTTCCAGAGGCCCCGGGTACAAGAATGATGCTGGATTTACTTGGATCTATCATACCACTTGTTGCGATTTGCAGCCCATTAGTACCGCTTGATACATTCCTGATACCTTCTGCTGATACGAGTTGAGCAGTTACCGCACCTCCCGACAACATCTCGGCTGCTGTAAACACTTCGTAGGGAGCCAGAGCATCCAATAAATCGAATCCATCGAATAAGACAATTTGTACATGCATAAAGACCATCCTCCTTGGCATAAAATAAAACCGAACCGTCCGGTCTCTTTTAATGATAAGCGAAGCCGACTTGCTTTTCAAACCCTTTCTTATGATCTTTTTGTGAACACATTGTGTAACCCCCCAACTCCTTTGCATACACGATAGATTTTGCCGCGGAAGAGCTGGTCAATCAACCGATGGCCGAATCATTCACTGTTCACGGCCAAGCATATAGGCGACCAAAAAAGCGCTTGATAAGCTCGGAAACAGGCCGGCTTTGTTCCTCCAGCACAAAATGCCCACCACATAGTAGATAGGTTTCGATATTTTTCAATTCTCTGCTAAAGGCGAAGGCCCCCTCCAACGTAAAGATAAAATCGTTTTTACCCCACGTTACAAGTGTCGGAGGCTGATAGGTCCGCAAATATTGCTGCCATAAAGGGTATTGCTCTACGTTGTGTCTATAATCGTAGCCTAGTTCGAGCTGAATTTGGCTATTTCCAGGACGATCCAGAAAAAACTGGTCCATCGAATACCCATCAGGGCTAATGAGATAAGGTTGGCATGCTCCTGTAATATACTGCTTCTTTGTAAAATCAAAAGTTACAAGCTCGGAAAATGCCGCTTCGGTTGCCGGGTTGCGGTTCGCCCACAGTGCTTTAAAGAGATCGAACGGTTTCCCCAGCCCTTCCTCATGGGCCACGGCATTTTGAATAACAAATCCAAGAATGCGGTGCGGATTGCGGATTGCCAGCCTAAATCCAATCGGTCCCCCATAATCATGGACATACAATATATAGCGGGAAATATTGAGCTTGTCGATAAGCTTTTCGATCACCATGGATAGATGCTCGAAGGTATATGGATATTCTTTTGCTTGAGGCATGCTGCTATTTCCATATCCAGGGTAATCAGGAGCGATGACATGAAATCGATCTGCCAGAAGAGGAATCAAATCCCTGAACATATGGGAGGAGCTTGGAAATCCATGAAGCAGGATAATGGTCGGATGACTCGGAGCCCCGGCCTCACGAAAAAATAGAGTCAACCCCTCGATATTCACTTTTTTATACAGCACCATCACTCCAACTCCTTTTCCCGAAACACGTATATTACGCCATTACAAAACTATGTGAAAAAGATCCATTTGAGTACCGTCCAATAGTTGGACTTGAGTTATCCATTTATAAATGGTAATAAACCAACCGGTCGGAACGCTCACATCAGACGTTGCGACGTTTACGGCTTTCCATAGTCCTGCAGATTTCCTGCAAAATAAAAAACGGTTTGCCTCATATGGGAGGTTAGCCGTTTTTGTTTTGTACGCTGATATTCGTGTTCAGGGTCAATCGTTAAAAGATACTCCAATCAAAAGCGGTAGAGAGGGTTTCCAGCAGATGAACACCAGCAGTGCTGTTGCCTTTGGTGTTCAAGGCAGGGCCAACAACACCAATACCGTAGTGGCCAGGCACCAACGCAAGAATGCCACCGGACACACCACTTTTCGCTGGTAATCCTGAGCGGATTGCAAAAGCACCCGACTCGTTGTACATCCCACAAGTCAGCATGAACGTTTTGGCAATTTGCACGTAACGGCGGGGAACCAGCTTCCGTCCCGTCATCGGATCGGTGCCGTCGAAGGCTAATACGAGTGCCATCCTCGCCAGATGCGAGCAGGTAACTTCTATCGAGCAATGCTTGAAGTAAACCTCCAATACCTCTTCAACATCGACTTCATCTCCAAGAACACGGTTAGCTTTAAGGAAATAGGCTAGCGAACGATTGCGATGTGCCGTATTCGTTTCTGAACGATAAACAGCGTCATTAAAAGTAAGTGTCGGATCTCCGGTCAATTCATGGAAAAAGGAAAGAATGCGGTTCGTCTTCTCGGCAGGAGTGGCTCCTGCAATCAAAGAGGACACCGTAATAGCTCCTGCGTTAATTAAAGGATTAAAAGGAATGCCTGGATCGACGAGCTCCAGCTTCAGCATTGAATTAAAATTGTCACCGGTAGGCTCCATGCCTACTTTGGAGAACACACCAGCTTCCCCTTGATCCATTAACGCGAGCAGTAGTGTAAAAACTTTGGAAATACTCTGCAAGGTGAACCGCATATCGTAGTCCCCGGCCGTGATGATACGTGTTGTATTATCAAAAATGGTGAAGCCAAGTGCTTCCCGTGGAGCATTAGCCAACTCTGGTATATAGGCAGCTACGTTCCCTGAGCAGGCCTGTTTACGGCTTTCTTCAAGCCATGTCGGCACCTGTTTCTCTAATTGTTCCCAAACGGAAGTCATGCTCCGTTCCTCCTTAAATTCTGTTCATATCCTTTTCGACAAAAGCTGCCGTCATCCTTTCATTAAAACATACATTTCGAAAAAGAGGAAACATAAAAAGGCTGGAGGGACCCTGTGTTTCACACACTTGCGGCTGCGTTTTCCAACAAGTACTTATTTTTGCGAATATCTAACAATGCGTTAACAATAATCGTTACTCCCCATAATCATGTTAATTTATTATGAAGGTATCCTGATAATATGTCATGTTTACCATACAGGGAGGGCGCGCCAAATGTGTAAAAATCAAAGGTTTGTTTTATTATCGCTGATGCTGATTATTGTGACTTCACTAGTTGTTACAGGCTGTCAAGCCTTGCAATCTCCAAGCAAGCCCAAGCTCCGCATCCTTTCAAGCTCCGAGAACAAAGCACTGATACCGCTGATTAACAAATTTACGGACACACAAGGTTTCGATGTTGAATTTGTGTTTAAAGGATCCGTGGACAGCATGTCTGAGCTTTCCAGTCATTATTCCGAATACGATGCCGTATGGCTTGCCAATTCACAATGGATTTCCATGGGAGATACGAACAAGCGAGTGAAGGACCAGAAGTCGGTTATGACCTCACCAGTCGTATGGGGTATCCGTAAAAGCGTAGCGGAGAAGCTGGGTTTTGTCGGTCGTGATGTAACGGTGCAGCAGCTGGCAGAGGCGGTGCAGCAGAAGAAGCTGCAATTTGCGATGACATCAGCTTCGCAGTCCAATTCAGGGGCATCAGCCTATATCGGATTTCTGTATGCCATGCTAGACAATCCATCTACCCTAACTATCCAGGATCTGCAGAAACCAGAGCTAGCAGTAAAAATGAAAAGCTTGTTAAGTGGAGTGAACCGTTCGAGCGGCAGCTCGGAATGGCTGAAGGACCTGTTTCTCAAAGCGGATTTTGACGCAATGGTCAATTACGAAGCCGTGTTGATCGATACGAATAAAAGTCTGATTGCAGCTAATAAAGAACCCTTATACTTGATCTATCCAACTAATGGGCTGACGGTAGCGGACTATTCACTGGGTTACATTAACAATGGAAAAGCAGAGGCGGAGGAACGGTTTAAGTCACTGCAGGGCTATCTGTTGTCAGCCGGAACCCAAAAGGAAATTCTGTCATTAGGCAGAAGAACAGGCTTCGGTGGTGTTGTTTCTGGGGTAGACAAAGCAGTGTTTAACCCGGATTGGGGTATCGATATGAGCAAGACTTTATCTCCGATCCCATTCCCGGAGCCCGAGGTGATTCGCGAAGCATTAAATAGTTATCAAACCCTGTTTAAAAAGCCTTCATATACCGTCTTTTGCATCGACTATTCCGGCAGCATGTCTACGAATGGTGGTGAAAGGGGAGTGAAGGAAGCAATGGGGCTGCTGCTTAATCAAGAAAAATCAAAGCAGGTGCTCCTGCAATCCTCTGCTGAGGATACCATCGTAGTGATGCCTTTTAATTCGGATATTATAGATAAATGGAGCGCTGTAGGTCCCGGACAATTCCCGGCTTTATTGGATAAAATACAGAAGCTCGGTGCAAGTGGGGGAACGAATATTTATGACCCGTCAATCGCAGCGCTGAATTTGCTGAGCAGGATGGATACGGACAAATATGTTGTTTCCGTCGTGCTTATGACGGACGGAATGTCTAGTGGTCGAATTAATGATTTTCAGCAGGCATACACAACGCTTGGAAAGGACATTCCTGTATTCTCGATTACGTTCGGGGATGCCGATGAAAAGCAGTTGCGGGCTATCTCCAATTTGACACATGCCGACGTCTTCCCAAGTGGTGGCGATCTGACAGGGGCGTTTAAGAAAGTGAGGGGATACAATTGATCTCACGCTTGATGGCTCTGCCGCAATTTACGATGTTTTTATCACTTGCATTGTGCTCCGGGGCTTTTGTGTTTTTCATGTTCGTGTTAGATCTCAGTCTCGTTTTATCGCTGGTGCTGGGAGTGATTCTGTACGTGGGCCTGCATTTGATCCTCACAGCTGCGGACCCGGCAGCCAAGGAAACCAAATTACTGCTTCGAGCTGCCAAGGTAAAGCTGGAGCTGCTGCGAAGTGCTTCATATCATATTTCCAATCCACGTATCCAAAATGATGTGAATGAAATTGTTGGAGCCAGTATGCAAATCATGCTGCTTATTCAGAAGAAGTCAGCCGATCTACCTGCATCGAAGCAGCTACTGACCTTCTACCTGGATAATACCTTGGAAATGGTGAACCGCTATGTTTCGCTTTCCTCCAAAAGCTACCTCAATGCTTCCAGTAATGAGGTATTGCGTAAGATCGAAGAGGTGCTAGAGGGCGTCAAGGTTAATTTTATCGCACAATACAACAAGCTGCTTATCAATGACCTGTCCGATCTGGCAATCAAAATGGATGCAGTTAGCCAAATGCTGGAATGGGAGGATGCGAAATGAGAAAAGCACAGGTTATCGGAATCAGTCTCGTTTTACTGGTTATTATCATCAGTGTTCTAGTCAAAACGGTGTGGAAACCAGATCAGAACATGGTTACTGGAAATTCACCAATGAGCAGTACTATAGTCCTCAAGGGACTGATCGGCAGCGAGAAGGAGGCTTTGTTTGGAGATCCTGATTTTCAAAAGCTGGCAAAAACCAAATATGGAATCACCCTGGATACTTTCAAGTCGGGATCATTGGAAATGACGGATGCGCAGAAATTGAAAGATTATGATTTTGTTTTTCCAGCCAGCCAAACTGTGGTGGAGAAACTCAAGAGTCTTACTAAAATAAATGGCACGGAAGAGGTATTTCGTACACCGCTCGTCTATTATAGCTGGGAGAGGGTGGTGCGTCCGCTTGAACAGCTGGGGATCGTCCAGCAACAAACCGATCGTTCCCTGACTCTGGACAATAAAAAGCTGCTGCAGCTCGTTATGGACGATAAAAAATGGTCGGATATCGGATTAACAGAGCTTTATGGTCCCATTGTGGTTGATACTTCCGATCCGAAAAAATCCAACTCTGGCAACTCCTATGCCGCGATTGCCGCCGATGCCTTGAGTGATGGTCATGTAATCACACAAGCTTCGATTCCTGTAATGCGGAATGCAATTCAAAATATTTTCGCCAAATCGGGATTCAAAAAATCTTCGACTACCGAGCTGTTCGAGGAATATCTGAAAACAGGAGCAGGCAGCCATAAAATTATTGTCGGCTACGAAAGTGATGTCCTTTATTTTGCCAAGCAAAATCCCGAGGTTTGGAAGCAGCTCCAGCAAAGCGCCATGCCAAGAATGCTGTATCCCGCTCCAACTTTGTGGTCCGTTCATACCATTGTGCCTTTGAATGAGAAGGCGAGGGTACTGATATCTTTTCTAAAGGATACCGAAGTGCAAAAGCTGGCATGGGAGAGGTATGGATTTCGTACGGGTGTCGTTGGTAATTCAACGGATATATCAGTGTTTGCTGTGGAGGGTCTAAGTGCCTCGATTGATAGGGTGATGCAGCTTCCCGATTATGAAACGATGGAAAAACTGTTAGAAGCGTTTAATTATTAAAAGCATAATAAGCCATTTCGACATCTTCCTTAATTAAATTTGAAGATACTGCTTTTAACGTATATAATTAACCATGAATCTTTGGACAGAGCCACAGCTGACATGCGCCAAACCTATTTTAGATGCTGCGATTTAAATACTGTTGCCATAGAAAAATTGTATTATGGGGAGAAGGAACTTAGATCATGCAAGAGGTAAAGGCAATCGACAATAAAATAGTCAGTTTAGGCGATGTTACCGCAGATAAAGTAAATGGCGGCATCCTATTAGATGTCACAACTACAGTTGTGAATGTGTATAAACGTAGAACTAAGAGTGACTTCCTGTATGGCATCACAAATACTTTGGTAGAGATCAACATAAGCAAGGATGCTGAGTCAATTTCCACGATGTCACAAGCTGAAGCAGTAGACTATATAAGGAATCAATGGTGGAACATTTATGAATATGCTGCAGTGAAGGGTTATTATCCCGACAAATTCAGGGTTGAAATGAAGAATCCAGTAACCGAGAGACCAGCATATCATGTCTTAGAAGAAGTATTGAAGGAGTTTGGATTACCAGAAGATTCTACTGTAGAGGAAGTATCTCTCTATAGTAGTAAAGGAAAAGGAAACGACAACAAAAGTGGATTTGGTAAATGAGAAACTGCGCCCAGCGTGGTTTTTTTACTTGAGGGAGAAAGCCCCCAAAAAGGATAAGGGGCTAAAAAGTGGAATTTTTACAATGCTCCTGCATCCCTTGCTGTATAGAACGAAGGGAATATCGGACGATAGTTTAATTCGTCTCTTATACGTGTTGTATCCACAATCATATCCCATGGATTGAACTCTTGCTGCAAGGATCCCGTTAATTCTTGGTGGGGAAAACCATGGAGTTGTACCAGCTCTGACACCGTTATGGGCGAGTCATCGGCAACGTTATAGATGCGGCCATCTATGTCCGATGTGGAGGTAGCAAGCAGCAGCGCTTGTCCTACATCCGCATGGTGCACCATATGGAGCCGTTTGGCAGGGTTCCATTTACTCATGATCGGCAGAAATTCCGAGACATGGGGATCACACTCTCCATAAACAAAAGCAAATCGTAAGATACGAAGCCCTAATCCCTGCTCACAATGCATCCGAAGCAAATCTTTTTCAGCTGTCACTTTGGTTTGTGGATAAGGGAACACAGGTCGCAGCTCATCATCTTCACGGCTCGGTCTGCTATGATTACCTGCACCATACACTAAATTCGTGCTGGCAAACACAAATCTTGGAACGTTTGCCTTCAGGGCAGCCTCCGCTAAGCCAATACTGGCATCGATGTTTGACTTTCTCGCGGTTGCTTCATCTACTCCACGAAATTGTGCTGCCAGATGTACCACGGTATCAATGCCTTGCAACGCATTTGCGAGACTTTCTATTTGCAAAAGGTCACCTTCTATAACCTCGACCCCTTGCTGTTGAAACGAATCCGCCTTCGCAGCATCGCGAACCAAAACTTTAATGTTATGACCGTGTTGCAGCAAACGCGGTACAAACCGGCTTCCTATTTTCCCTGTTACTCCAGTTACAAAAACATTCATTTTCGATGCCCTCCTCATATTGTCGGTGCTATACTAGTAGTATTACAGATCGTGGAATCAACTGCCCTCCTGTGTTTATCGTACGATTGGCAGTGTCAGGATAAGGGGACTAATCTATGAAAAAGAGTTCTTCAAACGAATCGCTGGGTGAATTTTTGAGGGCACGTCGAGAGCGCCTTACTCCCGAAGAAGTGGGATTACCTTCATATGGTCGACGCCGAACGCCTGGACTTCGACGTGAAGAGGTAGCCCAACTTGCCCATATAGGTACCTCGTGGTATACCTCATTGGAACAGGGCAGAGTAGTAAATCCATCCGAGCAGGTACTGGATAGCTTGTCCGAAGGATTACGATTGTCCGTGGATGAGCGACGCCATCTCCGCATGCTGGTAAGGCCAGTAGATTTAGAGAAAGATGAAGTGGATCAAGAGGTGAGTACCGGTTTGGAGCGAACAGTGCTTGCTCTTGAACCTAATCCTGCTTTTATATTGGGGAGAAGTTGGGATTTGTTGATGTGGAACAAAGCGGCGGAGGTTGTGTTCAGACTGCCGGCATTCTCTAAGGGGATACAGCAGCGGCCCAATTGGTTAAGACGGTTTTTGACTGATCCATCGCTTCAAATGAACAACAAGGATTGGGAAGCAAAAGCACATGTCATGATTGCACGGTTTCGAGCAGATTACGCATACTTCCAACATGACGCGAGGTTTAAGGAACTGATAGAGGAATTTATGCAGATAAGTGAACTGTTCCGTTCTTGTTGGCTGCGGCATGACGTTCAAGTTATCACCGATTGCCACAAGCGATGGAGCGATCCATTGATCGGGGAGATGGAGTTTGAGCACGTGACTTTACAACTACCAAACAATCCGGCGCTAAAGATCATGATTTATGCCGCATCATCATCAACTGCGGAGCATCTGAAAAGTTTGCAGAGATCTTAAGGAAAGTTGTTAGTTACAGGGCAAAGTGCAGAAAGCTTTGTTAAGGCATCGTGGCTTTAACGGGAAAGGATAGCTCAAAAACAACTAGGACGAGGCTGTCGGTATGATTCGGCAGTCCTCGTATTCAGGGATGAGGGCATTTGGAGGAAGATATTCCAGCTCAGCATCCCACCCGAAAATTAGATGATATAACCCTTAATCATTGTCCATTGAACTTGGAATTGTTCATCTAACAAAACAAGATCAGCATCAAAACCCATTGAGATACTACCTATAGTATTATCAAGGCCAAGTATTCGTGCAGGTGATCTTGTAGCCATTGTAACCGCGTCTTTTAAAGGAATGCCGGTTTCTACGGTTAGTCGCAGTGCCTCATTCATTGTAACCGTACTGGAGGCTAAAGTTCCATCCTCCAGGCGTGCTACACCTTCGGAAACCGTAACATGATGGCCACCGAACATATAATTCCCATCACCTAGTCCCATGGCTTGCAAAGCATCAGTGATAAGTACCATGCCATCTGGTCCTTTCAGACGATGCATCATTCGAACGATCGCAGGATGCAAATGAATGCCATCTACAATCGCTTGGAGACTTACATGTTCTTCTTCAAAAGCGGCTACAACCAGACCGGGATCCCTATGATGAATCGGGCGCATGCCGTTGAAACAATGCGTAACATGACTCGCTCCTGCTTCAAAGGCTTGCTTGGCCTCCTCGTATGTGGCATCCGAATGGGCGACGGCGATAACTACGCCCATTTCCTTCAGAAAGGAGATGAGTTCCATCCCACCAGGTAATTCGGGGGCTATTGTAACCATCTTAATTAGTCCATCTGCTTCGTTAAAAATTTCTTTCATTTCAGTAAGGTTCGGATGTCGTAAAAACCGTTCGTTTTGCATACCTTTACGCTTCGGATTCAGGTAAGGACCCTCTAGATGAAGCCCTGCAATTTTGGCCCCGACTTCATGCCCTATGACACGTTTCACACTACGAATCATAGTTAATAATTGTTCAATAGTCGAGCTGACGGAAGTGACCAGGAACGAGGTGCAGCCTGTTTGTGCACAAGCCCGAGACACCTCTTGAATACTCGTCTCACTTCCATCCATCATATCAAACCCGTTGGCACCGTGAATATGAACATCGATCATGCCTGGTATTAATAAATGTCCTTGACCATCCATAAGTTCATATTCGCCCTCAGGAAGAGAAGACAGACCACTTTCTATCTTTTCAATAATTCCGTCACGTATCCAAAGTACTGCAGATAAACCAGAGTTATCTTCTTGAATCACGTTTACATTGTGTAAAATTTTAAGACTCATCTCTGTAATCCTCCTCGAATTTGTCTTTCTCCGCACATTGAATAATCGTTATATTTTTATTATGAAGTACTTCTCTTATTTCGATAGGCACCTCTTGATCGGTAATCAAAATGTCTACAAAGTCAAAATCTAAACGATAAACCGACTTGCTCGTAAACTTCGTGAAATCTGCGACAACAATTACTTGATCCGATCTGCGGGCCATCTCTTTTTTAACAGAAACATCATCTTCGTAAGGAAAGTAAAGCCCATCGGCTCGAATAGCTGTAGCTCCGATAAATGCCTTATCAGCTCTTAATTCTCTTAGCTTATCGATGACGGAGGGTCCGAATAATAACCGATTTTTGGCATGTAAATAGCCGCCGAGCACATAAACTTGCAGATCTTCCCGACCTGCCAGAATCCCTACAATATCAATGGAATGTGTGATAGCCGTAATGTTTTTAGCTGTAATTTGCTCTGCTACAGACTGTACCGTAGTTGATACGTCTAAAATGACTGTTTCCCGATCCTGGACCAGTTTAGCTGCTAACTTCCCAATGGTTCTTTTACTGTCTGTTTCGTCAATTAAACGTTCCTGATACGTGGCTATTTCCTTCTGCAATTGAGGCAGAGCGACACCTCCATGTGTACGGATAACAACTCCTTCTTGTACTAATTTAACAATATCTCTTCGGGCTGTATCCCTAGATACATCTAAAAGAGAACAGATATCCATAACACTCATCGCGTGATGTATATTAATATAGTCGAGTATTTTCAGTAATCGTTCTTCTTGATACATCAATCTCACCTCTTGTTAGTAACTTTATCATATAATATAAGTATATTAAAGTATAATTTAAGTATATATAAGTATTTTGTTGAATTATAAATTCAAATCGGCCGATATATGCTTACCAAATTGTTTTAAGAGAATTAAAGAGGCGACAAAAGAGGAAATCTTACTAGAGGGGCATAGAGGTAGTGTTTATGAAATATTTGATTTACAAATCAATGTTAGCTGCTTACCGAGTTTACCACTCGCAAAAAGTGCCCCCCTTAGAGTTCACATTGGATAAACTTTGAGTTTATTCCAATGTGGATTCTAAGGGGGGCACTTGCTTTAGCTATCAAACCCCGGAACATCCATCGCAGTCCGATATAGGATCTTTTCAAATGCTTCGATCAGTGATTGTTTGGCTTCTCCGAAATTCCCTTTAAGTATAGATTCGTATACCGATTGATTGATTCGATTTGCAGAGTAGTGCTGCAGATGGGGTGTTTGTTTCCAATGAAGCAATGATTTCATTATGACCTTGTCTTTGTAGGAATCGATCATATTCAGCATCGTATCGTTGTTCGCTGCGGAAATGACAGTTCGTCTGAACAAAACGGAATTTTCGATGTATTCCTTATAATCATTTTTTTGGCTGGCTTCTATCTGTATATCCAGATATGATTTCAATTTCTTTTCATCAAACGTGTATTGACGTAATACGGCTTGATCCAGTACGTACAACTGCAGGGCCAAAATCGATTCATAGATGTGTACGAGTTCTTTATGCGAGATATCCTTCACCAAGATACCCCGTTTGTTGAAGGAAACAATAAATCCTTCTGATTCCAAATGAGAGAGTGCGGAACGAATCGGAGTGCGACTCATATTAAATTCGATGGCAAGCTCGTTTTCGGATAATACCGTTCCAGGCAAGTACTCGCAAGAGATAATCTTTTGGCGAATATTTGTATAGGCAATAGACTCTAAGGATAATTTGGGCATTGTCAAAATGTTCCCTTCAGCTTTATCTCACTAGAATTCTACACGGTTTGACTCGATGTTGCAATAAAAAACGAATCTGAGTCCACTGCTGGCGGTGGCATTTTCATTAATAAATTCTTCATTAAACGATGATATTCATTTAACAAATGAATTGTACACTAATATGTATACAATAATGGATACATAAGAAAGGGGCACTATAAAGTAATGGAGATTCAATTATCAAACATAGAAGTAAATCGTATTGGAAACCGAATGCACATTCAATGGAACAAGGAAATGGCATTGGGAAAAGTGAAGGTTTTTACAGGGGTATCGCCGATTGATGTAAATGAAGAATTGGATGAAACGTCTGCAGGTGTTTCGTCATTATCATTCGATGACCCGCATCCTGGACGAAGAACATATTTTAAATTGAAGTCTGAGTTCGGCGGAGCTCGAATTACAAGCGAAAGGAGATTACCGCTCCAAGGCTCCATGAATTTTCGCGATATGGGCGGATATGCAACGACTGACGGGCGTTATATTAAATGGGGATTGCTTTATCGATCAGAAGAACTGATAGGTTTGACTGAGGCTGACCGGCTGTATTTACAGCATTGCGGACTGAAGATGATTTGCGATTACCGAGCAGAATACGAGGCGGAATTAAAACCAAACCCACCAATCGGGGATGCTCAGCAATTTGGAATTCCTATTGAAGTTAAATCTCCAAGGCATCGTTCACGAATGAACTATATGGACATGATCACCATGGACAAGCTTCATTTACTGGGTCCAACGGGTGAAATGTTGACAATTGCCAATCAGCGGTATGTTTCCGATTTTACGAAGTCATTTGCCACCTTGTTCGAACTTCTGTTAACGCCCGGCAATCTGCCGATGGTACAACATTGCGCCGCCGGAAAGGATCGCACAGGCTTCGGATCGGCGATTGTTCTACTGGCGTTGGGTGTCCCGGAACAAACCATAATGGAAGACTATCTACTTACCAATACGTACAGAGAAGAAGCGGATCTACAAACCCTAGCTCTCCTTAAACCGAAGCTTACGCATGAAGAGGATTGGGATGTTCTGTGGGCGGTGATGCAAGCGAGACGAGAGTACCTTCAGGCTGCATTCGATGAAATCCATATACGTTACGGGGACATTGACCGTTATTTGGAAGAAGCGGTCGGTTTAACAGGTTCGAATAGGGTACAGCTTCAAGATATGCTGCTCACCGACATTTAATCGACTTGACTTATAACCCTTACAGCAAAGGAGAGAACAAATTTGACTCGGAGCCATCGTATCGATTACAGACCCTTTCTTTACATCTTGCCTGCATTGATCGGGTGTCTCGTGTTTACGGTTTATCCCGTTATTTACCTATTCTATCTTAGTCTTTACAAAGTTGATCTGCTAAGCAATACGTGGAAGTTTGTTGACGTACAGAACTACTTGAGCTTGGCACAATCACAAGATTTCTTGCAGGTTTTACGAAATTCGTTCTTTTATTCTTTTTTTACGGTTTCTATTTCTTGTACTTTATCACTTGTGCTGGCTGTTCTGTTGAATCGTCCCGGAAAACTGCATCAATTTGTTCAGACTGCAGTGTTCACACCCCATATCATCCCATTAGTATCTATATCTTTATTATGGATGTGGATGATGGATAAGGATTATGGGTTACTGAACATGATACTCCAATCGCTTCACTTGCCCACATTACTATGGATCGATAGTCCGGCCACTTCGTTGATGTCATTGATTCTGGTGGCCATATGGAAAAGTCTCGGATTTAATATTTTGCTCATTATTGCGGGTATGCACGCTATTCCGATACCTGTGCTAGAAGCCGCACGTTTGGATAGTGCAAATCCTATCCGAATAGTTACCAAAATTATTATTCCTTTGTTATCGCCAACGCTCTTTTTCATGCTGACTGTGAATATCATCAGTTCTTTACAAGTGTTTGATTCCGTCAAAGTTCTGACAAGCGGAGGGCCGGCGAACTCTTCGAATGTGTTAGTCTACTGGATTTATCAAACGGGATTCGAATTTTATAAATTTGGTGAGGCTTCGACCGGAGCTTTGATCCTGTTTGTGATTGTATCCATTGTGACGATTGCGAACTTCCTGATACTACGTTCCCGTGTTCATTATCATTAAACTAAAGGCGGTTCAAAAAATGAGCAAACGCGTATTTGGTGTAAACATCCCAGAAGCGGCAGGGTTACTCTTGTTGCTGGCGGTCGGACTGATCTATTTGTTCCCGTTTTATTGGATGATTGTTACCTCCTTTAAGACGCTGCCAGAGACGCTGGTTTTTCCACCATCGTTTTTCCCAAAGCAATTGAAGTTTGAGAACTATTTAGAAGTGTGGAAGACGGGACCTTTTCCCCGTTATGTGTTTAACAGCTTTCTCGTAGCCATATTAACTACCGCTCTCCAATTAGTTGTCGCAATACCAGCTGCTTATGCGTTCGCACGAAGACGGTTCAAGGGATCCAGGGTCGTGTACGCCATGATTCTTGCGGGCATGATGCTTCCGATGCAGGTTGTGATCATTCCTATCTACCTGCTGCTGAGTGAATTGGGCTGGATAAATACTTATGCAGCATTAACGATCCCCTATATGGTTTCGCCATTTGCCATTTTCCTACTGACCGAATCATTCAAGCAATTACCGGATGACATTATTGATGCGGCAAAGTTGGAGCAGCTGTCAGAAGGAAGACTCGTGTTGAATATGCTGCTTCCCATGATCAAGCAAATCATAGTTACCGTCACTTTGCTGCTTTTTATTACGCACTGGAACGATTTATTCTGGGTGCTAATCATGACGAGCAGCGAGCAGCTTCATACGTTGACGGTTGGAATGATCAAATTGACCAATACCGAGGGTACGCATTGGCAATTACTGATGGCTGGTAACGTTATTCTAGTGGCGCCGATATTTATGATCTATTTGTTTGCCAGTAAACACATCAAGTCCGCTTTTACATATAGCGGCATCAAATAGATAATTGAACGATTAAAAGGAGAGAACCTTATGAAGAAACTTTTATTAAATTTAACTATCTTAGTAACAGTATTATCGATTGCCGGGTGTGCAGGAAACAACAAGACAGATAACCCAGCAGTGGATAAAGCAGGCTCGGGAGGTGCCAAATCCGAAAACACAGCTGCTTCCGTGACCAAAATTGAATATTGGTATGCGCAAGCCGCTCAGCTAAGCAAAGCAACAGAAGAAATGATCAGTAAATATAATTCCGAACAATCAGCCGTTAAAGTAACTGGAGTGAACTTGGGGGATGGTAGTGCTCTTGCCACCAAGCTGCAAGCCGCCATTCTTGCGGGGAATCAGCCGGCCATCGCGATGCTTGCTACGACGCAAACGTCGGAATTCGGTTTATCCCGTGCATTGGACGATTTAAAAACGTATTTTTCGAAAGAAGAGATTGCTGCTTTTCATCCAGGTATGTTGAATAATGCCTTAATCAAGGATCAATTGCTCGGAATACCTTTTTATCGAAGTACTTTTGTCATGTACTACAACAAGAATATGCTGCGTGACGCAGGGCTTCCAGATGCAGGCCCGAAAAATTGGGAAGAGCTGAAATCATTTGCTTTAAAAACGACTGATAAAAACAAATCGGTTGTCGGTTTTGAGATGCCAATTGACGTGATCTTTTTCGAGGATGGTGTATTTCAGCAAAAAGGTGAAATGTTCTCGCCAGATGAAAAGCAAGTCGCTTTCGACAACGAAGCGGGCTACGCTACAGTCAGATTATATCAAGACATGATCAAGAACGGCTCCATGAAAATACCGTCCGGTCAGGAATCAAATGCGCATTTATCCGCGATTAACGACTTCATCTCTCAGAAAGCCGCAATCATTTTTACAACATCGGCTACATTGCCTACTATGCTTGAGGGAGCAAAGGATAAATTCGAGCTTGGTGTTGGCTTTCTACCGGCAGGGCAGCAGTACGCAGCGAGCACAACTGGGTCCAATCTGACTGTTCTAGCAAAGTCATCAACGCAGGAAAAAAAGGCTGCCGTAGCTTTTATTAAGTGGCTTGCGCAAAAGGAAAATGTGGCTCAATTGAGCGAATTAACAGGGTATATACCAGTGACAAAGGAAGCAAAGGAAAGTGATCGAATCAAACAGCTATGGACTAAAACACCGCAATATCGTGTTGCATATGATCAGCTTGATTTTGCTCGTTCAAGGCCGACGATGAGAGGATACAAGGAAATATCGATTAAAATTCAGGATGAAATCAAAAAAGCATTGTTGGATCTTACAATTACTCCGGAGGATACAGTGAAATCGGCAGCAAAACAGGTACAGCAATTACTGGAAGCCCAAAAATGACCCAAAAGGAGATTTTAGATATGAAAATGTTTTATGATGAGCTGCTTTTTCAAACAGACAAGCGACCATGGGTAGGTGAATTACCACAGACATCGTCAAATGATTTCCAATTTGCTATCATGGGGGATCGTACCGGATTTGCGATTGAAGGAAAGTTTGAAGAGGCATTAGGGTTGGTCAAGAATATGAACCCGGATTTTATCGTTGCTGTTGGCGATTTGATTGAAGGATACTGGCAGCAAGCAGAAGGCGCTCATCGGGAATGGGACGAGCTTGAAGCACATATTAAAAGTACAGGATTGCCGTTCTTACCGATTGCTGGCAATCATGATTATAGTAGTGTGGTCATGAAGCAGGTTTGGCAGGAACGGAAGGGGATGGATTATTATGCCTTTCGTTATGGGAAGGTTCTATTCTTGGCTCTGAATACGGAAGAACCGCAGCAATCGCTTTCCCCTGAACTTGAACTCGCATTTCGAGAGACAGAAATACTTAGCAAGCGTGAACCGGAAAAAGCTGAAGAGGTGATTCAGGCGCTGCTGTCTAACATTTCCAAGCAACAGGCACAAGATCCAAGTTCGTATCAACCAAAACCGTGCATCGGGGAGCAACAATTTGCATTTATTGAAAAAATACTTAATGAGCATCAAGATGTGGATTGGACCTTTGTCATGACACATCGGCCGATATGGAAAACGGATGGTACCGTATACGAACGATTGGTCCAAGCCTTGAATTCAAGGCCGTATACAATGCTTGCTGGACATTTTCATAAGTTGGAAGTTGAGAAGAAAGCTGGCAATCAACATATCCAAATGGGGAGAACTGGCGCCAACAAGCATAAAACTGGGCTGGATGAATTTCATCATTTCATTTGGGTAGCTGTGAAAAATGGGTTTCCGAGCTTTACGGCCATTAAGCTGGAGGGCACTTTACAGTTAAATTAGCAAGCTACACGATACGTATGGAAAATAATAAGAATCCGGTTAAAGGCTTCTTCCATCGGGAAGAGGTCTTTAACTGCGTTTACACGAGATTGGACAGACCTATGGGGTCAACTTCATCAATTTTGTGAAGTTATTCAGTCCGTGTTCGTCACACTCTCACTCGACAAACGTCCGATTTAATCTTGCCAGCAGCTCCCCGAACTTTTGGCGTTCCTCATCAGACCAGTCCTTGAATAGCTGTGCATGTCGGGCTAGTCGGGCTTTTTTGGCCTCCTTTACTTTACGCATACCTAATTCCGTGACTTGAAAATAACTGGACCTTCCATCCGTCGGATCGGGCATTCGCTGCACATACCCTTTAGCTTCCAAAAGAGTCGTTTGTCTGCTTATCGTCGATATGTCCAAACGAAATTCGTCAGCTAACGCCTTAACGCCAACGGGTCCATTCATGGACAGCTGTGTGAGAAGCGTGTAGGTGGATCGATCTAGTCCTCCCAGCTCCTTGTCCAAAGAGGTGCGACGGATAAGCACGACTAATTCATAATCGATCAATTCCAGATCCTTTTCTTTCACCTGTACATCATTCCTTTGCATGGCATTGACAATTGGATATGTAGTTGTATAATACAAATACATGAGATGATTGTATCATACAACTACTTACAAATAAACCCCATTATTTACACGTTCTGTTGGAGAATATAGGGTTAACCAATATCTGCATCATGTAAACATGTAGGTGAGAAGGTGGAGGATATTGTGGCTAATAAGGCAGCTGGCAATGCATCGTTTTGGTTCATTATTTTAGCTATTTTTTTCGGAAATTTTATGTCCATGCTTAGTTCGACAACAATCAATGTTGCCTTTCCGATATTTATGAAAGATTTTCACGCCGAGCTCGGCATGGTTCAATGGATGATTACCGGATTTTTGCTGGCTACAGGGGTCGTTGCTCCGGTTGTCGGCTATTTTGGTGACCGGTGGAGTTATAAGCGTTTATATATATTTGCCTTATCCGGCTTTACATTATTCTCAGGCTTATGTACGATCGCATGGAATATTGAATCGTTGGTGTTGTTTCGAATTTTGCAGGGGGTGTTCAGTGGCTTGATTATCCCTACAACAATGACGATGATCTACCAATTTATTGAAAAAGACCGACAGGCATTTGCGATGAGTTTATGGAGCTTATCCTCCATGCTGGCACCGGCTTTTGGACCGACTCTGGGAGGCTGGCTAACTGAATACTTTGGCTGGAGATCTTTATTTTTACTGAATTTACCGATAGGACTTATCGCGATTACCGTTGCTTTCAAGTGCCTTCCTTTTCAACGAGCAAGCAAGTCAAATACATTCGATTTACCTGGGTTTATTACCGTCCTTATCAGCAGTTCTTTTATTATTCTTGCATTTAGCGAAGGAAATGGCTGGGGCTGGACCTCCTGGAAAACATGTTCGTTTCTGATCGTTGGGGCAACGACTTTGGTATATTTCATTCGCCGTGAGCTTTCCTTGAAAGAACCGTTGCTCAACCTGCGCGTGTTTCATACCAACCGCTTCACGTACAGCTTGATTATTAATTGCATTATTACGGCTTCGTTATATTCGGGAACCTTTTTAATTCCGGTGTTTCTGCAGGATATTCAGCAATCGACAGCTTTGAACACGGCTTTGGTGCTGCTGCCTGGTTCTATGGTTATGGCTTTCTTTTCTCCGATTGTCGGAAAGCTGTATACCAAGATAGGTCCTTTCTGGTTGATTCTAAGTGGTATTGTACTGCTGATCGTATCGACTTGGGAGTTAAGTCATATCACACTCCAGGCTACTCATATGTATGTGGCCACTTGGATGACAATTCGTTATGTGGGGATTGCCTTGGCATTTATGCCAGTCATGAATGCAGGGATGTCTGCTATTCCCAAGGAGAATTCAGGACATGCTTCGTCTGTGACGAACTGGGTGCGCCAAGCAACAGGAGCGTTATCCATTGGAGTTTTCAGTTCTTTGCTCGCGGCCAGATCGTTGACTCACCAGAAAGAGCTGAGTACTGGAACGTCGGCAGGTGCCCAACTCGTGAGAGAGCAGGGGATGACCTTAGGGGTGCAGGATGTTTTTATGACGGCGACCATCATTTGTATTGTTGCTATTCCGTTGACCTTTTTATTAAAAGAAAGGCGCAAGAAAGCACACTCCCTGACCGAGTAAGGTGGGCATTTCTCTGTTGGTTCCACTCACTACATTTCTCTCTGAATATTTTTAAAGCGTCCAATCACATGACATTTGACTCACATAACCTACAGAATGGAAGTCGGAAGGAGGGATTGACATGGGTGCACTCGGAGTTGGTGAAAGTTGTGCCGGCTATGGCTTTGGCACTTCTACAGGTGCGATTCTTGTACTGTTTATATTGTTGGTAATCATTACCGGCGCATTTCTTTACTAATTTCTCGGACCACCCGCCTTCATGTTCATTGAAGGCGTTTTTTGCTGTAGGGAAGGGACAACCTTGCTTAAGTTATTTGCTACCCTTGAATGTCGATAATATCATCGTTATAATTGGAATATCTTTCTATATGAGGTGAGATCGATGTCATTCCGTAGCGTTCGAAACAACGTATGAACCCATTAGAATATAAGAACTTTTACGATAAGGTTGGAAGATTAAACGGTTGGGATTTTAGTCAACTGAAGGTGGTATCCGAGGGAAAGCAGTGGGATTTTTACAATGAAGTTACCCAAAGATGTAAGAAGTCTGATTTACTGCTGGATATCGGGACTGGTGGAGGTGAAAGATTGCTATCCATCTCCGATTCTGCTCTGCTGCTAGTAGGAATCGACAATTCGAATGGTATGGTGCAAACGGCTGCTGCTAATTTGCACAAGTCCAATAAATCGAATGTGCGCTTCTTACAGATGGATGCAGCAAATCTGGAGTTCCCTTCAAGCTTTTTTAATATGGTAACATGTCAGCATTCGCATTTCTGTTCAGAAGAGGTAGCCAAAGTACTAGTACAAGAGAGTTGGTTTCTCACCCAACAAGTAAGCAATAACGATAAATATAACATAAAACAAGCTTTTGGCAGGGGACAGCAATTTGGAGCTGACGAAGGGATTTTAAAAGATAAGTACCTATCAGAGTTAGCAAGGGCTGGCTTTACTGAAATTCAGTTCTATGAATACGATGCAACAGAATATTACGAGTCGTATGAAGATTTGGTATTTCTTTTGAAATACACTCCGATTATTCCCGATTTTGGGGCATGTGATGATGATTTCAACATCCTTCAGAAATTTATAGCAGACAATCAAACCGCGCAAGGAATAAGGACGAATTCGAACCGCTTCATGATAATCGCAAGGAAATAACGAGCAAGATGATTCAAGTTAAGTACAAAGGCTGCTCATAATAGCAGTCTTTTTTGCGTTAACAAGACACATGATGCCATACCCTTAGAACAAGTAGGTATTATATTAAGATCATCTTAAGAGTTTTCGTTAAATGGGTATGCTATGCTAATATAGAGAATCCGCAACTGCAGGAACTTTGCGAGGTAGATAGAGGATCAGGAGGGCTTGATATGTTCGGAGGCACCATTCTCCTAGTTGACGATGAAAAGGAAATTGTCGATCTCCTGGAGATTTATTTGAAAAATGAAGGTTTTACTTTATTGAAAGCAAGTAATGGTATTGAGGCCTTGGAGATATTGAATTCTCAGCACGTCGATTTAATTATTCTGGATGTGATGATGCCACAAATGGACGGTATTGAAGCTTGTATGAAAATCCGGGAAGAAAAGCATATGCCGATTATTATGCTCTCAGCCAAGAGCCAGGAAATGGACAAAATAACGGGACTCAGCATTGGTGCAGATGATTATGTGGTCAAACCGTTCAGTCCGCTTGAAATCACGGCTCGTGTCAAATCCCAGCTTAGGAGGTATAGGCAGCTTAACGTTTCGTCCATCAAGAACGATAATGAAATCATTATTGATGATCTCGTCATTAATATTGCAACGCACAAAGTGAGCATTGATCACAATGAAGTCAGGCTGACACCACGGGAATTCGCCATCCTGCAGGTGCTTGCAAGAAACCGAGGAATTGTACTGAGCATGGAGAAAATTTACGAAAATGTCTGGAACGAGCCCTTCTGGGAATCGAACAATACTATCATGGTACATATCCGCAAAATTCGTGAAAAAATCGAAAAAGATCCAAGCAATCCTCTATATATTAAAACCGTGTGGGGAATTGGTTATACGATTGAGTAAGGACGAGAGACTGGGCAGGGAGAGACTGTTATTGAAAAATAAATTTATTTATACGATGCGTTGGAAGTTTATATACGTGTTTGTGCTCAGTATTGTACTTGCGGCTATAACCGTGTTTCTCAGCTATCGAATTTTACTTGCTTTGATTTATGTGAAGCCGTTTACGACTCCTGTCAGATGGGTGGTCAATAACATTGGTTCTACTCCCGTAATGGTTGTCATCGGCGGCTTTTTGTTCCTGTTCTTTTTCTTTATCTTTAGTAGAAAAATCATAGGTTATCTGGAGGAAATTACGCTGGGTCTTCAGGAGATAGCCAAAGGAAACCTCAGCTACGAAATTGTCGCAAGATCGTCGGATGAATTGGGCGTAGTGGTCGATAACATTAACCTGATGACGAGAAAGCTGCGCAAATCGATTGAGGAAGAAAGAATCGCTGAACGAACTAAGAATGAATTAATTACCGGGGTTTCTCACGACCTGCGGACGCCGCTTACCTCGATATTAGGCTATCTCGAATTGATTGAATCAGACCGTTATAAGGATGAGGTAGAGCTTCGGTATTATACGAATATAGCCTACGAAAAAACGAAAAATTTAAAAAAACTAATCGATTACTTATTTGATTATACTTCCCTGCATGGTAATGATCCCGTTCTGAAGAAGACCAAAATTAACATGTACGGTTTTTTAAAACAGCTTGCGGAAGAGTTTATACCGGCTTTAACGAAAGCAGGAATGTCTTACCGCTTGGCTTCTGATGATGAAATGGTGTACATCCATGCCGATGGAAATCAATTGGTACGCGCTTATGAAAATTTAATTTCCAATGCGATTCGCTACGGTAGGGAAGGCAAATACGTCGATATTCAGATCAGAACAAGCAGTAGTGAAGCCATCGTGGAAATTATTAATTATGGAGAAGTCATTCCTCAAATGGACTTGCCTTATATATTCGAAAGATTTTATCGTGCTGAGAAATCAAGATCTTCGCAAACAGGAGGCACCGGGCTCGGATTGGCCATTGCTAAAAGCATTATTGAAGTGCATGGCGGTCAAATCGCTGTACATAGCAATAGAAGCATGACCGTTTTTGAAACGAGGTTTCCACTGCTTACAGGTAATTCTTAATAATTATTAAGAATGACTTAAGCGGTTCATAAGCGGCCGCATATGAGATCTAAAGATTTGGCTAGTATACTCTTGATTATACAAGTGATTAAAAATTTGAAATCGAGGTGTAGGATGTCACGTAATTGGATTTTATTCGTAGCTGTGATTGTCATGTTGGGTATCGGAGGAAGCTGGCTGTACAACAAAGGAATGAAAGGAGATACCCCGTTGGCAGCGGCGCCGCAGCGTCAGGAGCCCAAGAAGGTCGAATCGGTGGACAAGCTTCAGGATAGTTATGACGTGGTTGTTGTTGGTACAGATCCGGAAGGTATTAGTGCAGCCGTCTCTGCAGCGCGCAATGGATTGAAAACCTTATTAATAGAAAGCAGAGATCGTGAAGTATTGGGAGGTTTGATGACGGTAGGCTGGTTAAACAGTATTGATATGAACTGGGTGAAGCCCAAATCCAACTTGCCGGGAAACACACAGGCCTACTTGAATCAAGGAATTTTTACCGAATGGTACAAACAAATAGAAGGCCATTCGTTTGATATTGAGACAGCAGCTAATGGTTTCTATGGGCTGGTTAGCTCGGAAGAAAACATTGATGTGTTCATGCAATCACAGACGATTGAGCCTATCGTTAAGCAAAATGACAAGTCCCGTGTGGTTAATGGAGTTAAGGTTACAACCAAGGACGGTAAACAGCATCATATAGAGGCCAAAGCTGTTATTGATGCCACTCAGGATGCTGACTTCGCCGCTGCTGCTGGCGTCGAATTTACAATAGGACGCGAAGATTTGGGTGATATTCAATCTGCGATGGCGGTTACGGCCGTGTTTCGTTTGAAAAATATCGATGCCAAAGCATGGGAGCTCATCTCCAAACGGCTTAATGAAGATGGGAACGACGGCACAGGAACAGACAAAATGTCTGCCTGGGGATACGGGACTGAGATGAAATCATACGTGCCGCTGAACAAGGAACGTGCCATGATGCGCGGGCTTAACATTGGCAGGCAAAATGATGATACGATTTTAATTAATGCGCTGCATATTTTTGGTATTGATGGATTAAACCCGGATTCGCACAAGGAAGCATTGGACATTGCCCAAGAGGAAATACCGAATGTCGTTAAATATTTAAATACATTCCCTGAATTCAAGAATGCCGAGCTGGATGGAATCGCCTCTGAGCTTTATGTTCGAGAAGCCCGACATATGAAAGGCTTATACCGCTTAAGTATTATTGATTTACTGGAAAATCGGGATCAGTGGGACAGAATAGCCTTCGGCTCCTACCCTGCGGATATCCAAAAAACTTCACCAGCAGATAACGGTGCCATTCCTGTTGATCCCTGGAGATATGCTGTACCATTCCGCAGTATCGTGCCGCAAGCTGTTGACGGATTGCTCGTGGTGGGACGTTCTGCCAGTTATGATACGTTGGCACACGGAAGCGCTCGTGTTATTCCGACTGGAATGGCGGAAGGCCAAGCAGCTGGTGTTGCCGTAAAGCTTGCCAAGGATCATAACGTTACCTTCCACGAGTTATCCGAATCGAAGCCGTTGATTACGGAAATGCAAAAGCAAATGAACGACCAAGGGATGGATATAAAGCCGTATACCTTGAATCAACCGTCCTTTATGGAGCATAAGGCTTATCCTGGTCTTAAAGCAGCCGTATATATGGGGCTTGCTTACGGCTCTTACGGCAACACGGCCTTTGATTTGGACAAGGCGTCTAATGCTCAAAGGATGGTTAATCAGATCAATAATATGAAACGGATCTACGCGGCTAATTTTACGGGTGTTCCTTCTGAAGCATTAAAAGGTGTGACAGAACCAGCTAATGAACCTTTAAGCTTGCAGCAAGCAAGCTTTACGTTAGTGAAAGCACTCGGCTTGAACACAAACTTAGATGGAGCGCAAGCTGAACTTCAATCTAAAGGGATCATCAGCCAAGCTACCGTCGATAGTATCGCGGATAAACAGAATTTAACCAATGGGGATGCTTTTATGCTGCTCAAGGATGCAGTAAGCAGCATAGTTGGTAAGCAGTTCTAGCATGAGGTGCTGCCTCTCCAGTAGTTTTGTAGCTACTGGAGAGGCAGCTCTTTTGCTGTCATCACTCTTGTTTACATTGAAAAAGGTCGAGCAGAGGGATTCAATTGCCTCTAGACTCAACCTTGTGGTTCATCATGGTTGGATGATGAAAGCTCTACATATTCGATAAATCGTTTGGCCGCTGGTGACACATAGTGGTCTTTTCTCCATTTCAGACCAATCTCCCAGTACCAGCCTTCATCCGTAATTGGAATCCAGACGAGCCCGTCCAGCATCAGCCCCAATGTTTTGGGAAGTACGGATACGCCGAGATCTGCCTTAATAAATCCCGCGACCGTGATTAGATCTTCAGCATCGTAAGTTGAGGTTAGCACAAAACCGGTATTTTGAAAACGGGACAAGATGGTGGCTTTCAACCCACAGTTGTTTTTGAGGCCTACGAAGGGCTCTCCTGATAGCTCCGCCAGACTTAATGCAGAATGACCAGCAAAACGGTGCCGAGAAGAGACGACGATGTATAAAGGCATAGTGTGGATGACGATCCATTGATGATTGTCAATAATCGATTCCTTCGAGGTAATCATTAAATCCGATAGCCCTTGTTCCAAATGCTCGTCAATATCTCCGAGATTTCCTTGCGTCAATTCGAAACGAACGTTAGGATGGTTCAATTGGTAAGCCTTCACAAGGGTGGGAACCAGATCAACACCCAGAATATTAAGGTAGGAGATGGAGATGACACCTGTATCAGGATTGGACCATTCCTCGATTTCCTGCATACCGTTCTCAATATTGTGCATGGCCTGTTCAATCCATTTCGAGAACATCTGTCCATACCGGTTAAGCTTGATATTTCGGCCGTTGCGTTCAAATAAAGGAACGTTTAATTCGTTTTCAAGCTTGGAGATAGCATGGCTTAATGCGGGCTGAGTAATACGGAGTGCTTTGGAAGCCATAGTCATGTGTTGAAGCCGGGCAACCGTCAAAAAATATTCCAATTGGGTAAGTTCCAATAGTTCGCCTCTTTTATATGAATATTATTAATCAATTTCATTATTATTATAAATTGGACGCTATGAAAGGGTCAAGTGTAAACTAACTTTGAAGTTAATTCAATCCGGGTGCATAACCCAAATTTACAGGAGGCTATACAATGAACAAATCATATACAAATCCGTTGAATGAATTTGAAGGCA
The DNA here is from genome assembly GCF_025567575.1 of Paenibacillus baimaensis. Taxonomy (NCBI): domain Bacteria; kingdom Bacillati; phylum Bacillota; class Bacilli; order Caryophanales; family Paenibacillaceae; genus Paenibacillus; species Paenibacillus baimaensis. Next base: position 54,927 of record NZ_JAOQIO010000121.1, read on the forward strand.
AAAAGGTACTTGTAACAGGTGGTACAAAAGGAATGGGTCAAGCCGTTGTCAAACGACTATCTACTGCTGGCGCAACCGTCATGACAACCGCGCGATCTTTACCGGCCGATTTGGCAGAACCCCCTCTGTTCGTTCAAGCGGATTTGGCAACACCGGATGGTGTCGAAAAGGTTATTCAAGGGGTTAAAGAGCGGCTCGGTGGTGTAGATATTGTGGTTCATTGCGTCGGTGGATCCACCACACCACCCGGAGGAGCGCTTGTCCTGACCGACGAAGACTGGCTTCATGCGTTGAATTGGAATCTTCTTGCCGCTGTTAGGCTGGACCGCGGGTTGCTGCCACTGATGGTAGAGAAAGGCTCCGGCGTCATTCTTCATTTCACGTCAATCCAAAGACGAATGCCTCTATATGAAACGACATTGGCTTATGCGGCGGCGAAGGCTGCTCTTGCCAACTACAGCAAAGGTTTGTCCAACGAGTTCTCTCCACGAGGAATACGTATAAACACACTATCACCAGGTTTTATTCAAACTGAGGCCGCAGATGCGATGATTGATCGAATCGCAACCACAGCTGGGAGCAGAGAAAGTGCGCTGAATCAGTTAATGGACTCACTCGGTGGCATTCCGCTTGGCCGCCCGGGACTTCCGGAAGAAGTTGCCGAGCTGGTGGCATTTCTGGTATCCGACCGTGCGTCATCGATTACAGGGAGCGAATATGTTATTGATGGAGGCACGATTCCAACCGTGTAATATCCTATAAATCAACACATATTTTACTGGATTTATAGCAAACTATTCAGAGGAGAAGGCGACATATGGATGTCATTGTACGAACGAATAAGCGGTAGAAGCAGCTTTATATAATGAAGAAAGGGGGGATACCCTTGGCAGAAAAAAGCATCATGGCTTACTTTCATTCACCTGATGATGCAAATCGACTGCTTCCCAAGCTTAAGGAGCTTGGAACCATTGATGTTCAGGTTGCTAGGATTGGTCAATTCCAGGGTGACGGTGTGAGTGAAACGTTTAATCCATTAACGGGCGGTTTTCCTGGGTTAAGCTTTCTAACATTAAATAATGAGAGCCCAGGGATTGACGAAGGCATCTTGGCAGCGGCAGACGTTGATGCCAGCGGACTAAGTGCTCCTCGTTCAGAGGATGGGTATTATGATTATAACGGGGTAGGTAATATGGATATTTTGCTTACGGTGGTTATAGAGGAGAAAGCTTATGAACAGGCACAACGGATCGTCCGTGAGGGCGGAGGCTGCTTTTAACCTAACAAAGTGAACAGTATACCATTATAGAGTAGTAAAAATGCCCTTTACCTTCATGGTCGAGGGCATTTTGTCTGCTGACTGTGAAGTTTCATTTTATAGACCGTAAAGGGGGCTTACCCCATGCCCATCAAGCTAAGAACAAAGAAAAAGGACCAGATGCTACTGTTCGTCACTTGATCCAAATCAATTAGCTTAGAACTGAACTTTGTACAGACTTAAATAAGCCTTGGTGGCTTCGTTTTAAAAATTTCAATTTCCTAGGCAGCAGATCGTGAATTCTGTTTACAATTATAGACTACACCTAGAATGTCAAATACGGTTTTCTTCTCATACCGATGTGACTTGCTTCCATCCTTTTCAATCATCCGAAGAGAAGCACTCGCTGGACATCATCCGCTTGCTTTTTCATGGCATCATGTAAAGAAAGTAAATATTCTTTTAAGATACAAATTACTTTGAATTCACTGGCTTCTTTCTTTTTCTTCATCAGCAAAAGCCTGCGCATTTGAAACATGAGAGAAGAACTCAGCAAAATGGCGATCAACTGCCCGTATACATGACATTCAAAGCGTTCAGTTTTGATCGGCTTGCACCGGTCAATAAGATGGACTTCCACGTTTTAAATAAAATCTCGATTTGCCAGCGTAGAGAATACAGGTCATGGACATGCTCTTTTTTTAAGTAGATGTCAGGGGTATTGGTCATGTAGATATTGATGGCACTTCAACGCTTTGATCGTTCTTTATAGGTTACGTTTTTCTTTTTCTCTTGTTTAGCACGCATCGGGAGCCGCTTTTGAGTCTGTTCTTCCGTAAGTTTGTAAATAAGAAAAAAGGGATTGAAGGAAGGCAACTGCAGAAGGATTGAACCTCTGGTTCAATCCTTCTGCGCTCATCGAAAGCTGATTGGAGGCATCAAGTTGGCTACATAATCGTGCTAGGGGAGTCACAGCTACATGATCATTTTAAAAGATACATAAGGAAACCAAATCCTGCGCGGTATATTTGCTCTTTCGTTGGACGAAGCCAGCTTTTCTAGGGAGCTCCTCAAGTTGGGTAGGAGAAAAATGATGGTGAAGCTGTTGGGCTAGTAAATGCATTTCTTCGCTGATAGAAAGTGGAATAGAATTCATGGCAAACCATCCTTTCTATGGAATTATGCTTGATGTAGAAAGGATAGCTTATTTTTCCAGTTTGGGGTGTAGATTCATCTTAGCTTGATGGGCATGGGGTCCTACCAACATTTTAACGAAAAAATATACGCTAAGCAGTCTTTTCTTGCTCTAAGCCCAACTGACAAATAATATAGTAATATTTACGATATAAAGAGATGAAGATATATCCTTCGCCTAGCATATTGCAAATAACTACGTAATAGAACATATTTTGCATTGAAAAACAGCAAGTTTGTGAGTTTTTTGTGAGAAGCGATTGTTATATTAGAATACATATCCATATAAACCTGGATAAAAAAATAGAAAAAGGTGAGAGAAATGGCGCGTTTAATGAAGCGCATGCTGATCTTCAGTCTGGTAATGGTTTGGGCATTCGTCGGATTGCAGACAGCACCTGCGCAGGCAGCAACCAAGTGGGAGGATGTAAGCAGCATTAACGAAGGAGGATCCATATCAGGCATTACTATCGCTGCATACGGCGGCAGTCCTTATGCCGCCTATATTCAGAAAGAAAACAACACCCCCAGGCTGAAGGTTAAAAAGTTTAATGGAAGCACCTGGGAACCGGTAGGCAGCGAATACATTTCAGACGACAATTATAGCCACATCTATGATGTCAAAATGAGCATCAGTCAAGGGATCGTCTATGTTGCCTACACGGCTCATACGTCTCTGACTAATAAATTGTACGTGAAAAAGTATGACGGAAGCTCATGGAGCATGGCAGGAAACGGCATTTTTGATGTAGGCAGCACGGCAAGAAATATGTTCTCTCTTTATGCTGACGAAGGCGTTCCTTATATTTCTTATTCGACGGGAAAAGTGACCGTTATGAAATTGGAGAACGAGACCTGGAATATGGTCGGCAACGCACAGCTTGGCCAGCAAACTCAAACTAACGACCTGTATGTCTACCAAGGAATACCTTATGTGGTTTATCAAGAGGTCAGTCCCTCTTCCATTGTAGCGCAGAAGTTTAATGGAAATACATGGGAGAAAGTAGTGGGCAGCTCTTCCCAGGTTCAGTTACCGTCGAACAACCCTTTTTATGCTGATTTCGTGGAATATCCCAAGATTTACGTTGACAACGGAACGCCTTATGTTGCCTACAGACATCAAAATTCTTCAATTATTCAGTATGTTAACGTACGGAAATACAACGGAAGCGAATGGGAAAGCGTAGGTGCAACCAATTTTTCGGAAAAGTCGCCCATGAACATCAACTTCACAAAGGCAAAGGATTCGTTATACGTATCCTATTTCACGATTGAAATGCAGGGCTCACAATACGTTATAAAAACATTCATCCATCAGTATGTAAACGGGAACTGGACGATTATCGGCAACAATGGGGCATTTCCCAATAGCACGGGAGATCTCCCTCTTTATGGAAACAACAGCGCGATTTATGCCGCATACAGCACTTACGATGCTGCCAATCCGAATGTGAGTCAATTGGTGCTCAAGGCGATTCCGTTTGGACTGCAAGTAAGCACCTTTGCCCCGTCCGCGAACGCGACCGGCGTTTCACTGAAGAAGGGACTCTCCCTCACCTTCAGCGAAAACGTAACAGCTGTGAACGGAAAAAACATCATCATCCGCAAGTCGTCGGATAACAGCGAGGTGGAGAGAATCGCAGTTAATGATGCGCAGAAGGTGAGCATTTCAGGGAGCACGGTTACTATTCAGTCCAAACCGTTGGAGGGCAGTACCAAGTATGATGTATATATCGAGGCAGGGGCGTTTCAGAACCAGGACGGCATCACTTATGAGGGAATATCTTCCCCTGGGGTATGGAGCTTTACGACTCTTATCAAGGGAGATCTGACCGGCAGTGGAAAGGTCATGCCAGCAGATATACTCCTTGTCAATCAATATATATTGGGGAAAATCACTTTGACTCCAGAGCAACTCGAAATAGCCGATATGAACGGCGATGGAGTCGTGGATGCAGCAGACGCGGCGATCATGATGAACATTTACTTAGGGAAGGCAGTGAAATAAATGGATAAACGTCGATATGGAACCAGACGATGGTTGCACCAAATGCTCGTTTTTATCGTAGTCTTATGCATGACGGCTTCATTCGTGCCAATGGCCGGCGTCGAGGCTGCCGCGGGAGTGAAAGCTGAAGCAGTTGGGGCGTCAGGCCAGGCCGGAAGTACGGTAAGTGTGGCAGTCAACATGGAGCCAGGGACAACACCAGGTAATGATTTTATTTTAGGATACAGCATGGAATTGTCTTACGACGCCCAGGTGCTTGAGCTTGTCCAGGGGAATTCAGCGGTAAAAGATGAAGCGCCGTCCTCACTTTTTAGTGCAGATACATCCGTGGCCGGAAAGATTAAGGTTGAGGCAACGGGTTTAACCGACTTAGGGTTTCTTAGTTCCAAACAAAAGATATTTACGGTTCAACTGAAAATCAAAGATAACGCGGTACCGGGTGATTCCATTGTAAACTTCACCTCCGCGAAATATACGGTGGACGGTACGACTTTCGATACGATTTCCAGTCCCACTGCCGGTACGGTCAGCATCAATCCGCTTGCGCCTGGCACGGTGAGCATTGTTATCGGCAGTGCCAACGGAGCACCCGGCGAAACGGTCGATGTGCCCGTATCCGTAAACGAAGCTTCGAAAGGAGTCGGCTCTTACGGAATAGAAATCGCTTATGATACAGCCGCACTGGAAGTGACCAAAATAACCGGCCAATCCGGTAACAGCTTCGATTCTATATACGACAATACTTTAGGCTCGCTCAAAGCTGCTTGGGCAGATCAGAGGGGCGGCGATGCCGCCATAACGGCAGGCCAAAAAATGTTTACGATCTCCTTCCGTATTAAGGATGGGGCGATGACCGGGGCTAAAGCCTTAACCTTAAAGGGAAACAATCCGGAACAATTTACCGTTACCGACGCATCGGCGAAAGAAATGACGAAAACGCTGCAGTCCGGTAAAGTTGAAGTTGCTTTCCATTTGAAGGCGGCTGCGGGAGACGGCACAGCTCTCTTGAACTGGAACAGCGTAACAGGCGCTACCTACTACAATCTTTATATGGGTACAGCAAGCAGTGTTTACGACGCAACCTACAAAGCTTCCGTTACGCAAACCACCTACAACGTGAACGGCTTGACGAACGGGACAGCTTACTATTTCTTAGTCAAAGCATACAATGCCGGCGGATGGATAACCGATTCCAATGAGGCCAGCATCAAGCCGAACCCAGCAGTGCCGCCGACGCTGACGAAAGTCGGCATCGCCAGCCGTAATGCCACCCCGTCCGTTGCCAAAAAAGGCGATGTGGTGACTCTAACCTTTACAGCCAGCGAGAGCTTAAAGGAATTGCCCGCAGTCACCCTTACAGGCCAGACGGCCAGTGTGACAAGCTTGGGCGGCAATGTCTATAAAGCGGAATATTCATTTACAGGCAATGAAACGGAAGGGCTTGTTCCGTTCACCATCGATTTCGCCAGTTTGTCCGGAAACCCGGGAGTGCGCGTAAATACGACAACAGATGGCAGCAGTGTATTGTTCGATAAAACGGCGCCTGTGGGAACATTGAGCATTAACAGCGGAGCAGAGAGCACGATCTCGACCTCTGTCAACTTGACGATTACGGGGAGCGACGGTGCGGGTTCGAATGGCATACGGATGCGTTTTTCTAACGACAAAGTGGACTGGAGCTCATGGGAAGCGATTGCTGGAACGAAAGCTTGGGCGTTGAGCCCGGGCAGCGGCGCAAAGACAGTATCCATGGAGTTGACGGATGCGGCGGGCAATATAACAACGCCGGCGATCAGCGCGGCGATTACCTTACGCAACACGTCCAACGGCGGGGGCAACTCATCGTCAGGTTCATCTTCAGGTTCTTCACAGGGTGAGACCATCACCGTTAATGTAGAAAACACCGGCAACGGCGGCGTTGTGTCCACGGCGGTCATACATCGTACGACTGGAGCGGACGGACGGAAGAAGGATGAGCTTTCCCTTACGCCGGGTCAGACAGACAAGCTTGTTGAGCAACTGAAAGCTGCTGGTTCCAGCTCTGCCAAGATCGTCATTCCCGATCCGAAGGATGAGGTTTCAGAGGTTAAAGTAACGTTGCCGAAGGAATCAACAGCCAAATTGGCGGACAATAAAGTGAATTTAGAGATCAGCACGAATAATGTACGCATTGTTATTCCGGACGGATCGCTGCAAGGATGGAAGGATGACATCTACTTCAATATCGTGCCGGTCAAAACAGAAAGCGGACGCAGTGAAATCGAACAACGCGCAAGAACGGAGCAGATTGTGCGTGAAGCCGCTGGCAGCGCAATTGTCAATGTCTTGGGTCGTCCGATGATGATCGAGACGAACATGCAGAACCGTCCGGTTACGCTGGTACTGCCTCTACCCGACACGGGCCTGAACGAGCAGCAGCTTAAAGAGTTGGGCATCTTCATCGAGCATAGCGACGGCACAAAAGAGCTGATTCGAGGGGAAATTGTCTCCTACGATTCAACGGGCAAGCCGGGCATACAGTTTACTGTGAACAAGTTTAGTACGTTTACGGTCGTTCAGTTAGGATCGCAAGCGGTGCATCAAGCGTATATGACGGGCTATCCGGACGGCACATTCAGACCTGACAAGCCAATTACGCGTGCAGAAATGGCAACCGTGTTAGTCCGGTTGTTCGGTAAGGATAAGGGCAATAAGACAGCTGCCAAAACCTATACGGATACCACGCCTGGTCATTGGGCTAATGCAGCTATCGATTTGGCAGCGGACAGCGGACTGATGGATGGCTACCCGGATGGCAGCTTCAAGCCGGAGCAAACCATTACGCGAGCTGAAGCGGCAAGCATTGCAGCTCGTTTGAGTTCAGCCGCGGAAGGCAGCGGCAGCTTCTCCGACACCGTAGGTCATTGGGCAGCGGCAGCGATTGGGAAAGCGAAGGCGGCGGGAGTAGTTAACGGATACGGGGACGGCACGTTCCGTCCTGAGCAGACCCTTACCCGGGCTGAAGCGGTGATGATGCTTAACAAGTTGTCGGGCCGGGATCCGTTATCTGTATCCGATGCAAAGTGGAGCGATGTACCTTCACAACACTGGGCGTTTAAGAACATTCAAGAGGCGTCCGTGGATCATGTTCATGTGCCGGTATCAGTCGGCGGAAAGTAACAGAGCAAGGTAGTCACAACTTGGATGAGAGCAAGTTAATTTTTAGGTGAAATTGATTTGAAAATAATATAACAATGGTTTTGCCTGTGAGGAAAACGAACATTCCGGTTCAGGTAAACGGAGGAGGGGCGAGATTGTTTAAAACGGTCATTGTAGAGGACGAAATACCGACATTAAATTTAATGAAACGCGTTATTGGACAAGTTCCGCACTTTACGATCACAGGCGCGTTTACAAGCTCGCTTGAGGCGTTAGCTCGCCTGCCTGAGCTTCAACCGGATGTCGCTTTCCTTGATGTGGAAATGCCAAGGATGAACGGGCTGCAGCTCGCGGAAAAGATTAACGAGGCGTCGAAGCATACGAAAATCATCTTCATGACGGAACATAAGCATTATGCGCTGGACGCAATCAAGGTTTATGCCTTCGATTACATCTTGAAGCCCGTGACACCCACGGTAATCGAACAGGTTGCGAGCCGGCTGTTAAAGCGGCATCGCCCTGTCGCCGATGCCGTGCAAAAGGGCAGCCTGCCTTGATTCGGTGTTTTGGGGGGATTCGAGGTCCGTAATTCGAGAGGTTCGCTGGTCCACTTTCCAACACGAATGACGGCGGAGTTATTCGCTTTCTTCCTCTGTCACCCGGATCAGGGTCTCAACAAGTGGCGGTTGGCGGATTTGTTATGGCCGGATATGAGCAAGGACCTCGCGTTGCATAATTTACACAATACGATGTATCGTCTAAAGAGAATGCTGACTCTGCTTTTTTGTGCGCCTCATAGTCGCACGATCTAAGTGTGTTTTTACCTACACTTGGCATACCACCAACAAATCCTATTATTTCATTGTCTTCTAGCGGAATCACCCTTACTATTATTTCTAATAACCACGCACAATCTTAATGATCGGCTTATCCAGACGCTTCAAATCTTTATTAGCTTAGTTTGTGACATTTAATTGGTACATTATAGGTAGCTCTGTGTGCGTCAAATAGCCCCACCTAGCAGAGGTGGGGCTATTTGACGCACACGTTTTACGAATACTTGATGACCGCTAAGGTAAGTCAACAGTTTGGATGGCCGAGAACGATGAGCCATACAATGGCAATTTCAGATCAAGGTGAACAATATATTCAGGCATTCATTCATGTCCTCACGACACAATAAGATTTAAATCCAAACACGTTACGCGAATATGTCGGTGATTTAAAACAGTTTATTAGTTGGTTTGAAACCGCGGAGTACCAGGAAGAGAAAACCTGTATTTCGGATCGAGGATGTGGCTACCCCGACATTGACGCGGTACCGAGAAGATATGCAAAAACAATGCGGTTGAAGCCATCTACAATCAATCGCCGTCTCATCACACTGAAACGTTTTTTTGAATGGGCAAACTCGGAAGGAGTCATTCGCCGCAATCCCTCAAAACCAGTCGAATTGGTTCCTGAAGAAAAAACAAGTCTAAGACAGATGACACTAACTGTTCGATCAGGTAAACGTAATAAGCAGCGAGAGGTTCCTTTGAATGCTACCGTTAGAGCTACACTGGAAAATATATGCCTATGTTGAAACCGATTTACAGATTGAAGAACATTACACCGATCAGGTCTTTGGATTAACGCACTTATCAGAAAAGCTAATGGCAAAAGGATATATTGAGATCATATAATCAAGGAACTAAAAGCTGGATTCCTTAGAGTAAGAAATCCAGCTTTTATCTGAAAATAATGTCATACCGTATATTTGGGTTAATATGTTGGCTGGACCCCGTAAAGCATTTGTGCACGAACATTGTCTAAGGGTCTATTCACAGGTATTTCCAGGAAATATTCCAGCTGCCAAGCTTGAGTTTTTAAAGCCTGACGGCTTGTAGGATGGTCCCATGGTGGGTAAACCCGTATTCCTCTTTTACCACCTTTACCTTGACTGGATACGATATCCTGATCACATAGAACAGATGTCGGAAATATAAACTGCCCCAAGTTGTTATCATGGCGTGTACTAATAACAAAGAAATCGACTGGTTCTGATATGTCATAGGGTTGGGTGGGTCCATTCCCGATTCTCTCCCATAGGGTCACAAATTGTCCGATCTTTGTAGGTGTGATTTTTGCGACACGAAATCTAATGGAAAGAGCATTCAAGTTAAATACATACGCGCCATAGTCAGCATTTTGTTTTTCTTCGAGTGGTTGAGAGCAATCAAACCTGCAAGGGTTATATACAAGATCCCTGGTGGCAAGCAGGTCACTATGAATCGTATCGGTCGAATTCCAATTAATGGGATCCCTCGTACCTGCTTTTGAAAAGTCTTGATGATGTTCTTCCATCTGTTCAAAATCCCCCATATGAGTCTATGTAGTCATCCATTTGATGCGTAACCGTTTCGTAATAGAAGTTCTTGTTTTATTAACTCAAGTTTAGATTAGAGGCCAAGTAATCAACATGCTTGTCTACCTCATTCCAATTCGTAGCACGAAATACTAAGGGATTAGCAACGGATACATTATAGGGCTGTTCATATAAAATAACGGGCTTATTGACAAGGGCAAACTCCTCTGCATAGTGAGGACCGTCATCAATCAATACATCAACCTTAGCTTGAATACATGCTTGGAGTTTATTTTCGATCAGTGTAATATTGTGATAATTAATCTTATGGTGCTGAAGCCAGTTAATGGTAACTTCGCGAAAAAGCAAGGGTCGTGCGGTAATAATGGATATTTGGTGCTGAGTATATAGTTTTTGTAATATTTCTACGGCCATGGGGAGGGGCGATGAATTCCAATGAATATCATGACCGTATTTATTATAAACGGCATCGCGTTCTTCTTTATCCCACCCATATAAACGGTATAAATAAAAATCATTCACATCTACATGCGTTAACGATAACCCAGACGCGATATTATAGTAATGTAAAAAAGCTGTAGTTGCATCTAGAATGGTGTTGTCCAAATCGATTCCGATATGCAAGTTTTAACAAACCTCCAACTAAACATCTTGAATTTTTGATTAAACCGATTATACCATTGAAAGGTAATCATGTGCATGCACGAATGCCAAATAAATAAAATTCGAATCCATGTTGGGGTGAACAATGATGGATAGCAATTTTAAATTTGAACAAAGATACGTGAGGTAAATTATAACGATTTGCATAATTATTACTTGAAATTCTAATAATAAGCAAATTCATTTTAGAAGAAATAGGGATGGGATTCATCTATGTATCGTTTAATGAAACTATTGATGGGATCATCCCGTCGCAATAAACGGATACTGGAATTGCAAAGTCTCTCTGGACCTATAGTGACTATGGGTGAGGATATAGATACAAAGCGGTTACTATTGGAAAAGACGTTTGCCCATTGTTCGGATGTTGTGTTTCGAACAGTGAGTCTGTTTGGTAGTAACCAAGCTGTTCTGGTTTATGTGGACGGAATGATTGATCCGCATAGTTTATTACAGGGAGTGCTGGACAGCGAAAGAATATTTGAAGGAAAAGAGCTCTTAAGTATAGCCGAAAAATTAGAGCAGACGCTGACGATTGGGCGAATGCATGTGACGAATATGGCGGACGAGCTTGTTAAAGGTGTGCTTGATGGTGGTTTAGCGATTGTTCTTGATGGGGCACAGAATGTGCTGATTGTCGGCATGGAAAAGTTTCCTTCTCGGAATGTGGAAGAACCGGAGGCGGAGCCAGTTGTTCGTGGCCCGCGCGAAGGCTTTATCGAAGAGATTAAAACAAATACAATCTTGCTTCGCAAACGCTTGCGGACATCGCGTCTGAAAATTGAATCATTTACTTTAGGAGAACTATCTCAAACGAAGGTATTGGTCGCCTATATCAGTGGGATAGCAACCGATTCCGTTGTGAAGGAGGTACGGGAACGCGTTTCGACTATCAAGATTGACGGGGTGATCGATTCTGGCTATATCGAGGAGTTCATTGAAGATATGCCGTTTTCTCCGTTTCCGCAGGTACAGAACACAGAGAGGCCAGACGTTGTCATGGCCAATCTGCTCGAAGGCAAGATAGCGATTCTGGTTGACGGCTCACCTAACGTACTCATCGTACCGATGACATTTTGGAGTGCGCTGCAAAATGCAGAAGATTACTATGAACGATTCATAATCGGGTCTTTCATTCGTTGGATACGGTTTTTATGTTTTATTATCGCTCTCTTATTACCTGCCGTTTATGTGGCCATTTCAACCTTTCATCCTGAAATGATTCCGACAAATCTGTTGATGAGTCTTGCAGGAGCACGTGAAACGAATCCATTCCCGGCTATCGTGGAAGCATTCGGGATGGAAATTATATTTGAGGCGCTGCGTGAAGCGGGCGTGCGGTTGCCAAAGCAGGTCGGTTCTGCAGTCAGCATTGTGGGTGCGCTTGTTATTGGGCAGGCCGCGGTACAGGCTGGTCTCGTTTCTGCGCCAATTGTCATTGTTGTCTCGATTACAGGAATTGCAAATTTCGCGATACCTAAGTTTAATGTGGCGATAGGTACTCGATTGCTTCGTTTTCCGATGATCCTTCTGGGAGGAACGTTCGGTCTTTACGGCGTTGGCGTTGGATTGCTCGGTATTCTGATTCACCTGAGCTCACTTCGTTCGTTTGGAATTCCGTATTTTGAGCCGGTGGCTCCACTATCACTAAACGGATTGAAAGACGTATTGATCCGTACTCCGCATTGGGCATTGAAGCTACGCCCGCGATTAACGGGTTATCAGGAACCGTTGCGTGTTCCTCCAGGACAAAAACCCGCTCCGGATCGAAACAAGGAGAAGGGTGGTCCTCTGTGATGATCTATTTAGGGAAGATTGGTGTTATTCTTATTGCCATCACGGTAGTATGTACGGGATGCTGGGATCGTGCGGAAATCAACGATATTGCGTTGATGATGGCTTCTTCCTTGGATCTGGAGGAGGACGGCCGTTATTATGGTTTAAGTCAAATCGCAGTACCCAGCCGCCAAATCGACAATTCGCCGCAGGCAACTAAAAGTTATTATGTTGAATCAGGAATAGGGATTAATGTGCAGGAAATTGTTCAGCATGAACAACCTAAGCTATCCCGCAAATTATTCATCTCACAACGACGTGTGCTGTTTATTGGAGAGAAGCTTGCTAGAAAAGGGATCAACGATATTATTGATCATTTTAGCCGTAACTCATTGTCGCGTCTCCGTACGTATGTGCTAATAGTCAAAGGAGGGGAAGGTAAAGACGCGATCATGACTGATTACCCAATGGAATTTGTGCCTTCCGAAGCAGTGCGTGAGATAGAGAAACAGAGCGGGGGTATGACTGCTACTTTCCGCGATCTGTTTAACGCTGCTTCCGGGGAAGGCATAGAGCCTGTCTTAAGTGCAATCGAACTGACGCCAAGCCCACAGAAACCCAAAGGGAGTGAGCCAGTCAAGAAAACGTTCAATTTGACGGGTACAGCGATTTTCAAAGATTTGAAGCTGCTTGGCTATCTAGACAATCACGATACACAACTTTTACATTGGGTGACCGGAAAGCTAAAGCAAGGTATAATTATCGTTCAATTGCCAAATAAAAAACACAACGTAAGTGTCACACTGATCGAATCCAAAGGGGTAATAGCTCCAACGGTGGAAGGAAGTAAGGTGAAATTCGCGATTCATTTGAAAGGAAAAGGAACGATAGATGAAAGCAATACCCATCTGGATTTTTCCGACCCCAAGAATTTACACTTGGTGGAAAAAGAGCTTGAGCAGTTGATTCGCACGGAAACAGAGAAGCTAATAGAAAATGTGCAGAAGAAGTATGCATCCGATATTTTCGGTTTTGGCGACACACTTCACAAGAAAAACAAGAAAGCATGGAAAAAACTCAAACCACAGTGGAATGAAAGTTTTGCGGAAGCGGATATCAGTGTAGATGTAGATTTTGTTGTCAAACGTGCGGGTATGACGGGACCTTCGCTGCAATTGCGAGAGCAGGAAATAACCAAATGACGGTGCACAGGCTCCACTAAACAGGTTTTATAACCCGAGTGATGATTGCCTGAGAAGGAGGTGGAAGAAATGGAACGTGAAGTCGAGCAGATTTCAAGCACCGGGCTTTCGGCGGTAATGTTAATGTTTATGGTTGGCACCCCTTTAACGGTACCGCTGGCTGCGGTAGCCGGGCACGATGCTTGGATCTCCATACTTTTTAGTATGATTTTATCCTCTGGAATTGTTTGGGTATATACGCATCTTTGCCAGTTATATCCTGGCAAGTCTCTCGTTGAAATCGGAGGGGAGTTGTTTGGTGCTTGGGTCGGTCGTCTTCTGGGACTATGCTATGCGTGGTACAGCTTTCACCTCGGATTTCTTGTGTTGCGCGCGTTTGTTGAGTTTATCTTGATGGTCGCACTGCACAAGACACCACCTTTTGTCATCTCAGCTGTGATGATGGGGCTTGTGATTTGGGTGACCTATGCGGGAATCGAAGTGATCTCCCGCTGCTCAGTGCCCCTTGTTGTTTTTGTGGTATTAGAAGGCATATTATCTCTAATTCTTATGGGAAAAGATTTCCAACTCGATAATCTGCTCCCTGTGGTGGATCTTGGTTGGAGGCCAATATTTCAAGGAATGACGGAGCTTGTCGGATTTCCATTTGGCGAAACGATTTTGTTTGCGATGGTTATTCCGCATATTAATATAATCGGACAGGCGAAGAAAACGATGCTGTGGACGCTCATAATCGCCGGTTTATTGCTTCTTCTTGTCAATGTTCGTAATACGTTAATACTGGGAGAATTATCATCGAAGTTGATTTATCCGAGCTTTACCGCTTATCAGTACATTTCGATTGCAGATTTCTTTGATCGGATAGAACCAATTGAGATTCTCAGCTGGATGATGGGGGGATTTATCAAAATAAGTATTTGCCTTTATGTATGTGCCAAATCGCTTTCATGGGCACTTTCCAGCAAACAGTATCGTACGTATCTTTTTCCTTTGAGTCTATTAATGCTGGAATTTTCCTTCCTTGTCTACCAAAGCAACACGGAGTTGATCCAATTTGCAACAAAAGTATGGCAATGGTATTCGGTTCCATTTCAAATAATAATCCCGCTTGTCATACTTCTGATTGTGCTTGTTACTAAACGGAAGCGTAAGCTGATTTTGAGTGAATCAAATAGTTCGAAGGTGACCGAGGAATGATGGTTATAAAAATGGCATTGTTCCTGATGTTTGTCATAGGTTTGTCCTATTTGCAAATTCAAAACATGCTTTCCAAAGGAGATAAAGTGATCGCGTATATGGGGCTGATGCTGACCGCTGCCGTGATCGGGTCACTACTTATTGCTGACGTTCATTTGCCAAGTCCGGCCACACCGCTGAAAGCGGTCTTTGAACCGATCGGAAAATGGGTTTTTCCTGAATAGAAGAAATAGGAGGAAGACATGGGAATGGTTCCTCTTTCCTCGTTTATGGTTTCAAGTATTTTGTTTTCTCCACAAGGAGGGACTCACATCGTATCTTTGCTTAAATAGCCGACTGAAGTAGTGGATGCTTTGAAAGCCAACGGCATCGCTAATTGCCTGTACGGGCATTTGTGTCGTAGATAAAAAACAGGCTGCTGCATTCAAGCGCAGATCATGAAGGTATTGAAGCGGTGTTCTGCCGGCGATTTTGTGAAATGAACGAATAAAGTAGGAAACGTCAAGGTAAGCTTGGGAGGCTAATAGACTGACTGTCATCGTATTCTGATAGTTGGATTCCATGTAGCGCATGATCTTCTGAATACGTTGGTTAGCATCTTCGATATCCCGGAAGGCCTCTGAAGGCGGGGATATCGCCGGAAGCCCGTGAGCCTTTAGAAAACATGTAATGAGTAGAAGCAGCCGACGAATGTCCAATAACATGAGGTCTTCGGCAATAGATTGATAAGGGCTCTGAGGATCGTAGCTATCCCACATCCTGGAGGCGGTCTGATAAATCGGGACGAATGCAGAGAGCTGCGGGTCTTTATTGGACTGCTTCCCATTCCATGATCTTGCATGTACAAGATTCGGAAATTCTGTGGAGCCCTGCATGTCCAGTTCGATGTATCCAAAACGGCAGACTTCCGATTGCTTGACTAATATATGTGGAGTATTCGGTGGCAGCAGGAAGAGAGCCGGTGCGGCTGACAGGTAGGTTTGGCCCATCCATTGAAGCGCGACCACGCCATCTGAGATGAAGAGAATTTCATGATAGGGATGAATGCCCCCTCCGTTTTCCTTGCTCAGAACCCCTGATAAATCTACCTTATCGATTTTGCGCAAATACATGGCAGCTCTCCTTGAACATGAGCCCAGTTGATTTACTCATGGCTCATGATGTAATCTCCTTAAATTTTACCATATAAAAAGCGTCTATGAATCACCTTGACAGGTGGAAAAGTCGATTTTGTGCAAATCCTAGCTGGCAAGACTGATCAGATAACGGAATAATTCATACTAATAGTCAGGAAGTCAAATACATTATGCAAAGACAATGACAGCGTTTCCCTATAAGCTGGTATCATATCCAAGGGATAAGAGAGGGAGATGCTACCAATGAGAACGAAAATGAAAATGCTGCAAATTGTCGGCCCCGGCGAGTATACAATCATTAATGCGGATGTGCCTCAAGTCAAGGGTCATGAAATATTGGTGGAAATTGAAATCGTAGCTACGTGTCCACGTTGGGACTTGAGCATGTTGGGTGGAAAGCATATGTTTGATGCCTCCAAAGCTCTCGAATATCCTCTTCCACCGGGATGGCCGGGACATGAAGCGGCAGGTATTGTAAAAGCGGTAGGCAGCGGTGTGGTTGGCTATCAAGTGGGTGACCGCGTCGCGTCGCTTGAGCATATAGCAGGAAATGGTGCTTATGCCGAATATTTATGTTACCGTGAACATGAGCTGATCAAGCTGCCGGATTCGATCTCGTTCAAACAGGCTGTATCGTTCGAACTGCTGAAATGCGTTATGATCGGGCTCTTGCAACTCGGCGATTTGCGCGGCAAATCGATAGTTGTCTCTGGTCTCGGGCCAGCCGGTATTCTTGCGCTGCAAATGGTGCGAATCTGGGGTGCCTCTGAAGTCATTGGTGTCGATCTGAACGAACAGCGCATCCGGTATGTGAACGAACTTGGAATCGGTGAAGCTGTGCACCCCGACGAGCTTGGCAGTCGGCGTTTTGATCTTGGATACGACTGCGTGGGCGCGGCTCCGTCCGTGCAAAATCTGCTTCGTATCGTCGATCAACATGTCGTTGTTTTCGGCGTTTTGAAAGGTACGGTGCAGTACGAGGATCATTTGTGGTTCAAAGGCATGAAGCTAGAATCTTATCAATACCGTCGTTTCAATGAGCGTGATCGGGAATTGTTGATCGATGCTGTGGCCAGTAAAGGCCTGAACATGGAGTGCATTCAAACGCATCATGTTCCATTCACACAGTATCAGGAAGCGGTTGAATTGTTGAAATCCCAAACCGCGATTAAAGTGCATTTTTATCCGGGTATTGACTTTGTCTCCGATGGACTTGGGGATAGCAACCAGAGAGGGGTAGACCAATGATAGGAAAAGCAGTTGTTTTTACGGATCGATTGAAGGTATCTGTTCAGGAGGTGGAAATTCCGGAACCGCGTCATGATGAGATTGTCATCGATGTGGAGGTTTCCTGGATCAGTAATGGGACCGAATCGTCCTATCTGCGCGGGGAACGCATCGCCGGGGATACACCTTACCATTCGAATGCAGCCTGGCCCTTCCCGATTGTTGCCGGATATCAGAAGGTAGGTGTAATCCGGCAAGTGGGTTCCGAGGTGTCGGGTTTGCAGGTCGGTGACCGCGTATTTGCTACCATTAGTAGAGTGTCGGGCATGTTTAACCCATACGGTGGCCATATTAGCCCAGCAGTGACTGCTGCGGATCAGGTGTGGAAGCTGCCTGAAGGGGCGAGCTCCATCGATTATAGTGGTCTTGTTCTGACCCAGGTCGGGTATAACTGCGGTATGCGGGCACCTGTAAGGAATGGTGACTGTGCCATCGTTATCGGGGATGGTCTCGTAGGCCATTGGACAGCACAAACGCTGCTGAATCGCGGAGCTCAGGTGTTGGTCCTGGGGCGCCACGATGATCGTCTGCGGTATTTGCCGGAAAAGGCAGTTGGCGTTAATACGAGATCCCAGTCACCCATGGAAACTGTAAGCGATTTTACTGGTACTGACCGAATCGCTGTACTGGTGGATACAGTAGGTGATTTGAATGCCGTCGAGGGATGTTTGCCGCACTTTAGACATAACGCTCATTTTGTGTCGGCAGGTTTTTACGGATCGTCAGGAAAGATTGATATCCAGAAGCTCCGCGACAAAGAAATAACACTGCATGCACCTGCCGGATGGACTAAGGAACGTATGGACGCAACGCGCGAAGGGATTCGTGATCAATGGCTGCAGACGGGTTCCCTCGTGACACATCGCTTTCCCGTGAATCGTGCTGACGAGGCATGGCAGTTGATTGTTGACAAGAGCGAGCCGAGTCTGGGAGTTATCCTGGAATGGTAGAAGCTCGTAAAATAAGGTGATTTAGGGACAAAATTAAGACGCAGGCTGCCGCTAATTGTACAACAGGCAGCCTGTGTCGATTTTTACATATGGGTATTGTCATGATAAAAAGAGGCGTTTGTTCCTATGGGTACATAAAACTTGTTTTATGGTGAAAAGTAAGAATTTCAGGAGTTGGTTCTGACTATTAATAGTTGTATGGAGAAAGTCTATCAGCATGAAAAGACGCCTGAACGCACCACCAGAGTTTTTGCCGGCATGTTTGTTCCACAAAAGTAACCTTAGACAATCACAAATCTCAACATGGTAAAGAGGAGAGGGTATTTCTGTTCCATACGGCTATAAAGCGGGTAATTTCCTGCATAAGGGACAAAAATATTTTTTATCCTTTCACGATTCTACTCAAGTAGTCATGCTCGATTTGAAAGATAGTGAATTTGACAAAGTGGTCATACAGAGCCAAGCTCCCGAAGAACTGGAAGATCTTATTTCAAAAAAAATGTAGTTATTTATAAATAGAAAGGATGGTTTCCTACGATGATAGTTTATGAAAAACAAAATGCTTTTGTCATGATTACCCAACATGATCATGCGCATGTTTCTGGGATGCTTGCATCCGAATTTAAAAACGATTTTTTTATTGATAAAGCACAACAAGATGAGTTTATTTATGCGGCTTATCAACACGATAGAGGCTGGATTGATTTAGATTCTGCACCATTTTGGAATGATGCCGAACATAAACCGTATTCGTTTCGTGATTTTCCGCTTAAACCAAGGTTTGTATTTTACAAAAAGGGAATTGATGAAATTCAAGAAGTAAGCGAATATTCGGCTTTGTTATGCAGTCTCTTATATACGACTTTATTTGAAAGAATCAAACAAAAGAATGTTCAGGAATATTTAAACATGGAATATGTAAGACAAAACACACTTAAAAAACTTTTAAATATTGATGACGATCTATCGTTGCCATTACAAAAGCATTTAAGAGCGCTGCTTATTTGTGATGAACTATCATTATTTTTGTGTATGCAACAACCGGGAACACCAACGGATCAATACGAATGGTTTTCACAGGGCCTCAATTATTCAATCGACTCTACTAATAAATCACAAGTCAGATGGAGAACGAAGGATACCATCGAATTAACCTATTTTCCTTTTCATTCGGACGTTGAAATATTGCTTCCTTATAAAGAAGTCGATAAAGAGGACATTGTAACCTATGGGGTATTTGAAGCGTACCATAAAACATCTTGGCGTGAATTTAATGTATTTTACAAGAGCATGGCAGCCTCTCAAGAAGACAGCGGCAGCATTTAACATCGTGTTCCGTGTCGAATTTGTTAAAGTGACAAAGAACCCTCCGATGTGGAGAGTTCTTCTTTTAAAATGATTAGTTCTTATCCGGTAACTTCCCACTCTGGATTCCAGACGACTTCCCACAAATGACCATCCGGGTCTTGAAAGTAGCCGGAGTACCCTCCCCAAAAAGTGTCATGTGCAGGGACTGTTATTGTAGCACCAGCCTTTTTGATCTCCTCCATCACCGTATCCACTTCTTCTTTACTGCTTACATTGTGTCCGATAGTAAATTCAGTAGCGCTTGATCCAGTCTGAGTAATACTAGCGTCATGTGCGAGATCCTTGCGATTCCAAATTGCAAGCTTTAGCCCTGATTCCAAGTCAAAAAAAGCAACAGCCCCATGCTCAAACTCTGTGCCGATAATCCCTTTTGTCGGTAGCCCAAGACCATCGCGATAAAACTTTAACGATCTTTCCAGATCATCTACACCCAGTGTAAGCACCGTAATACGTGGTTTCAAAATAATGCCTCCTTTTTCGTTTACTTCACAGCTCACTTTATTATTTTAACCTTCTTTAAGCACTAAGGATTGTAAAAATCGGACATGCTTCCAAACTCTCTGGCCGCAACAAGTGGTGATTCACCGTAAAAGCGTTTGAAATCTCGTATCATGTGAGCTTGATCAAAATACCCATGGTTTAAGGCAAGCGAAGCTCCGTCTATCATTCGTGGGCTCTGTAAGGCATCAATAACTGCTTGAAACCGTACTACTTCACAAAATCTCTTTGGGCTGGTTCCGATCCATTGATAAAAGATGCGGTTCATTTGTCGTGTACTAATCACTTCTCTGTTGGCTAATTCCTGTACACTCGTTTTTCCTTCGGTTACAAAGATGTGGTGAAGCAGATTATAGATAAGACTGTCATTCATAGAGTTATGGGTCCGCATGCAAGAGAGCAGGTATTGTTCCATGATCTGAACACTTTTATAGGAAGATGGTTCTTCGAACACCCTGTATCCGATTTCATTATGCATCCCTGGCCAAACCAAGTCTATATCCACAAGAGAATTAGCAAATTCGTGCAGTGGAACGCCTAATAATGCATGGGCCCCACCTGGAAAAAAACGTACGCCGAACTTTCGAACGGGATGCTGCTCATCATAGGTAATTGTAAAGGACCCCTCAAAGAATCCCGAATACCGAGTTCTAAATTGATTACGCTTAAGATCGTGCTCAAATATAATATCATTGCAGCCATCCGGCAAAACCCTGTCGATTGCTTCTTCATGCTGTAATTTGAATGGATGGTAACAATCCTGATCTTGCCTTAGCGGTTCGGACAACCAATAGCAGGACACATAAGGAGCTAGCAGCAGGGAAGGCGAGATTTCCATATATCGGTTGGTTGCCACTCTGCCGCTTGCTTGTTTTGGCCGAAAAAGAGTATGCATTTGAACTTGCACCCAACGTCCCCCCATCTGAGCAGTATGATCTAATGATATCATATTTCAGGATAAGAAGAGATTTGCTTAGCTTCTCCACAAACCTAATAACCATCCCCGCATCAGATTGTGGAGAAGGAAGGGAGGGCGACGGATTCGCGGTCTCCTCCTATTTACAGCTCCAAGAATGTATGGTAAATTTAATCTAGTTTCACAATGCGATATCATGTTTCATTAAATGAAACTCATGCAATTCGGAAGCTCTGATCTGTAAACTAGGAGGAAACTACGATGGAAGATTCGATTAAAGATCAAGTGCAGAAGCAATTTGCTAAAAACGCCAGTAAATATGTCACAAGTAATCGTCATGCCAAAGGCGAAGATTTGTCGTTGCTCGTCTCATTATCCAAAGCCGATACGAATATGGATGTGCTTGACATTGCGACGGGTGGTGGGCACGTAGCCAACGCTCTTGCCCCTTTGGTTCATCGAGTGACAGCCTATGATTTGACCGAAGAAATGTTAACGAATGCCGCCGAATTTATCCGTGGGAACGGTCATTCAAACGTCGAATTTGTTAAGGGAGATGCCGAGCAGCTTCCTTTTCTTGATGCTTCCTTCGAGCTCGTTACGTGCAGGATTGCGGCGCATCATTTTCCAAATATCCCTGCTTTCGCTGAAGAAGCGTTCCGAGTCGTCAAGCCGGGTGGCAAGCTGCTGCTAATTGACAATGTAGCTCCCCAACTAGATCAATACGATCAATTTTACAATGAGATAGAAAAGCAAAGAGACCCCAGCCATGTTCGGGTGTGGAAAAAGTCAGAATGGATCAATCTCCTGGAAACCATAGGCTTCCGCATAGAGATGCTCGTTTGTTTCCCCAAACCTTTCCAGTTTCAAGACTGGTGCGAACGATCTGGGCTTCCAAAAGAGGAAATAGCTTCGTTAGAGGCAAAGATGCTGCAAGTTCCGCAGGATTTCCAGGAGTTCTTTTCCATTCAAACCGATGAATCAGGCGGGCTATCGAGTTTTACAGGTGAAGCTGTTTATTTTCAAGCGATTCGTCCATTGTAAATATGAAAATATCTGTTGTTCCAGCTAAAGCCAGCATCGATTTGTGATCTCACAGGATCTTAACATTCCGGTCTCCAATGCGAGGCTCTTTTTTTATGTAGGGAATATACCAAGGTACTTGCCATTTTGGTAAGATAAGGAAAGGTAAGGGGCCGAACGCTCGGAAAGCAGCTGATTGACTTGTTGGGATATCCATTTGGAAGGGGCACTTGTGTGAAGCAACTGATGTATAAACAATCGTTTCGCAAGCGGATTTGGGTTTCGTTCGTGTGTCTGATTGTGCTGTCGATCATGGCTACAGGGACAGCAACCTACTATATCGCAGCTTCGGCCATGCAAAAAAATGCTTTTGAAAACAGCCAGACCACGATCAGTAAATCGTCGCAGGCCGTGGACGAGAAGCTCAAAAATATTTTGGTGGTCGTACTGGCGCTCATGTTCAATGATTCATTCAAGAACACAGTCAAGGATGCCAATCTGGCACAGCAGGGGAACTATTACTTTGATCTGAATGCCTTGCAAAATGTGTTTGACCAAATGAAAATGAACGAGCCAATTATCGATTCTGTACTTTTTTCAACACCGATAGGGGATTTCTACCCTACAAATCAGCATCGTACGACAACTCCTTTTACGGATACGTCTCTGTACAAACGTCTGCAGGAGAAGGAAGGTGTGCTATTTGTAGAAAGCCACGAGGATCCGTTATTTATGGAAAATGAAAGGGTTATTTCGATGGTCATCAGGGCTTTACCGTATATCGATGTGACCGCCAGCAATATGTATATTGTGATCAATATTAAAGACAGCGTCATTATGGACTATCTGACCAAAGATATAAAGCGCTCTTTTACGCATTATGAATTGATTACGAACGAGGGGAAACCGATTGTCGGCAGTCAGTTGGAGCTTCCGTGGCAGACTGATCCTTTATTTTTGAATCAATTGAATGCAAGCAAATCGGGTTACTTTGATTATACGGCAAACGACAAGGATTATTTGGTCACCTACGCCAAATTGTCGGTCATGACGGATTGGATGGTGGTTGGAGTCCAGTCGAAGGACGATTTACTTTCTAATATCGACGCGATCAAGTGGGTCGTTCTGTTGATTATAGCGGGGTGTGCCGTGATAGCGTTGGTTTTATCGAATGTGCTTACCGGATTTTTGCTGAAACCTTTACGTATGCTGCAGGCTGTGATCAAGCAGGTGGGACAAAATAATTTAACTGTCCGTTTCCAAAGTCCGTATCAGGATGAAGTGTCCCATGTAGGTTACCAGTTCAATCGGATGCTCGATGAAATTGGCGGGCTTATTCATGAGGTAGAGGAAGTGGGCAATGAACGCCGTAAAGCAGAAGTGAAAGCGCTACAAGCGCAGATTGATCCGCATTTTTTATACAATACACTGAATACGATGTTTTGGAAGGCCGAGTTGAATAAAAATGACGATGTGAAGGAAATGATTTTGTCGTTATCAAGCTTGTTCAAGCTGGGTCTTAACAATGGTATGGAGATTACGACGCTGGAGAAGGAACTCAATCATGTAACCGAATATTTGCGGCTGCAAACCAAGTGCTACCCTGGGACCTTCGACTATTCGGTTGAATGCGAGGATGATGGATTACTGCGTCTTCCCATTCTAAAGCTGCTGCTCCAGCCCTTGGTGGAAAATTCGATTCTCCATGGCTTCAAAAACATACAGAGAGGGGGCACAATCACAATCAGGGTCACTCAGCAAGATGATAAGCTGTTGATCGTCGTGACTGATAATGGTGCTGGAATGGATGCAGAATTGGTGTACCGCGGGGTAACCGATCCTACACAGACCCGCACGAGCTACGCACTGCGCAATGTATACCACCGGCTGCTGCTTTATTACCACAATGAGGCTCAGCTGCAATTGACGAGCGTACCGAACCAGGCAACGATGGTTACGCTGACGATCCCGCTTGAAATTATCGAATCGATCCCGACGGGATTAAAAGGAGCATGGATACGATGACAGAAGCAAGGCTTACCTTATGTATCATTGACGATACGGACGATGTAGTAACCGGGATCGCTACAGCGATTCCTTGGGGTGATCACGGTATAGACGTCTGCGGAACAGCGACGGATGGCATGGCGGGCCTTGCGCTAATCCGCAGCTTACGACCGGATATTGTGATTACCGATATCCGCATGCCGATGATGGACGGGCTGGAAATGAGCAGAGCTGTTCTGGAGCAAGCCGAGGCTTGCCAAATTATTTTCATTACCGGCTACACCGATTTTGAATATGCGCAGCAGGCACTCAAGCTGGGTGCTTTTGATCTCATTACGAAGCCTTTCTCAACGAGTACCGTGCTTCAAGTTGTGTTACAAGCCCAAAAAGAGCTGCTGGAGCAGCATCGTATCCAGGAGCATTATCGGGAGATGGAAAGCCAAATACGGCATAGCCTGCCTATTCTGCGACAGGAATATTTTCAGCTGCTGCTGCGTTACCCAACGAGCTCCGAACGTGCGAAGCAGCGGTGGGATTTCCTGCAGGTGGAGATGGAGGCTGCGCATTTTGCTGTGATGGTCATCGAGATTGACGATTTCACCGAGCGATGCAGCTCGCTGCCGATTCATGAGGTTGAATTAATCCGCTTTACGATACAAAACATTTTGGAGGAGTCGATAGCCCCTATCACAAAGGGACTTGTGTTTCGTGACGGGATAGATCGGTTCGTCGCTGTTATTAATGTCAATGGAGAGGAAGAAGCAAGTGTACTTGCCGATTTGTGCAGGGACAACATTACGCAGTATTCCAAATATTCGGTTTCGGTAGGTTTGGGGCTGATGGCAGAACGAATAGAGCAGCTGCCGTCAGCTTATGAGCAGGCGCTTTCGGCGCTTTCCTTTCGCTTTTATTCGCAGGGAAACACGCTGCTGCGCTTTCGTGATTTTGAATCCACTCATGGGCAGACGCTCAAGTACTCGCTGGATAAGGAGAAGGAACTGTTCCTGTCGATGTATTCGGGTAACGGAGATAAGGCCGTAGAGGCACTGGAATTGATTTTGCAGGAATTTGCTGATTCCGAGACGATGCTGGAGCCCCAGTATATGAAAAGTGTACATTACGAGCTGGCGCTGATGATTTTGCGTGCTTTCATGGAGAAGGTGCCCTACGACAAGCTGTCTGTTTTGGACCGAAAGGTTAAGGATTCATTGATCGATGGCAAGGTTTCCTTGCAGGATATGCGCCTTTTGCTGAAGGAGCTGTGTCGTGAGGGATGCAAGCTGGTTACTCAACTCCAGGCAACGAGCACACAATCGTTCATCGATCAAGCGATTGATTACATCAAAGCACACCTTCATGACAATATCACGGTTCAGGAGTGTGCCAAAACGGTTCACATCAGCGCGAGTTATTTTGCCGGATTATTCAAGAAAACAACGGGTATGACGTTCACCCAATTTCTCATTATGGAGCGGATGGAGAAGGCTAAAGCGATGATTGTCGCCGGTGCCCAGGTTCAAGAAGTATCTGCTGCTGTAGGGTACGAGGATCGACGGTATTTCAGTGAATTGTTCAAAAAGCATACAGGAGTTACGCCAACCGAATTTCGGTCCGGTTATATCAAATAGTGATTTTCTCCCCTTGTTCAGTCGTTTTCTCTCGCTCCCATTTGCAATGCAATCGGTTACAGTAAGGATAGAAATCCAAAACAATCCTCAGGGGGCAAACAAGCATGTTGAAAAAATGGCCAATAGTAGGAATCAGCATTGTAATGGCGGCATCTTTAAGCGCATGCGGGGAGACAACGGCAACGAAGCCTGCATCAGACAGCGTCGCGAAAAGCAATGAAAAAAGCAGTGAAAAAAGCGGCGAAAAAACGAAGCTGTTATTCTGGACACCGGACCGTGGCGCTTCGGACCATATTAAAGCGGAGGTTAAGAAGTTCAACGAAACGAACAAGGATAATATCGAGGTTGAAGTGAATATTATGGCCGAAAATTACGAGCAGTCGCTCGAAATCGCTTACGCCAGCAATCAGGCCCCAGATATTATCCGGGTCAACAACTTTACCAGCTACACCAAAAAAGGATATCTGGAGCCGCTTAACACCTATTTAACGGAAGATTTGAAGAAACGGTTCAACGGCTTAACCTTTGAGGACGGGAATATGATTGACGGCAAAATTTATTCCTTGCCCAACTATGGCTTAACGCAAAGATTGATTTACAATGTCGAGCTGTTTGAGAAAGCGGGCATTAAATCGCCGCCGACAACGCTTAAGGAAATGGTCGAAGCTGCCAAGAAAATTACGGAGGTAGGCAAGGCCAGCGGTGCTTACGGATTTGCCGAAAATTTCAAGGGCAACGGCTTCTCAAGGGTTGCGCTGCCAATCGGTAATTTAAGTGGAACGAATCAGTTTGATTACAAAACAGGGAAATTTGACTTTACCGGACTGAAACCGATTATGGAAGCACTCCGACAAATGAAACAGGATGGCAGTATTATCCCTGGATCGGAAATGCTCGATATTGACCCGCTGCGTGCCCAATTCGCTGAAGGGAAAATCGGGATGTATATCAACCACGCAGGTGAGCCGATCGTATTCAAATCGCAATTCCCCGCCAAAATTAAATGGGCAGCCGCTCAGGTGCCGACAATTGACGGAACGATAAATGGCACTGTTGCTTTCAGTAATGCCTATACCTTCCTTGGTTTGGGCAGCAAATCGGCAAATAAGGACAAAGCCTGGAAATTCCTTGAATACATGTACAGCGATGAAATTCTGAAATCGTATCAGGAGGATGCAGTAGGTGTGTCCGCAGTTCCATCCGTATTAAAGCAATCGCCAAAAACTAACGTAACCAATTTTGAGCTGTTCCTGCCCACGAAATATGATGCTTTACTGCCTGCTGCGCCCGCTGTAGCGCCAGAAGGAATGAGTGTAGACAGCATATTCACCAAATATTTGCTTGAAGGCGGCGATGCGGACGCCATCATCAAAGATCTGAACACACGCTACAACACGGCACTCGATAAAGCCAAACAGTCAGGGCTTACCAAAATTACCGGTGATCCGAAGTTCGATTTCAAAAGCTACCAGGGGCAGCTTACGAAATAAAAAGCTGAGGTGACACAGATGGACAAAATCAAGCTTCGACTCGAGCCTTACACCATGACGCTTCCGAGCCTGCTGCTGACGCTCGTGCTGGGTGTTTATCCGATCCTATGGGCCATTCGTTATATGTTTTACGAATACCATGGGTTCGGTCAGGAGCAATTCGTCGGGCTGGCTAACTTTGAGAGGCTCCTCCATGACGAAATGTTCTGGTCCTCGGTAGGAAATACATTTGTATATGCCGCTGGTAAGCTACTGCTGACGATCCCGCTTTCGCTTGTTCTGGCGGTTATGTTGAATGGGGCCCTTAGGGGCCGCCACATATTCAGGGCGATTTTCTTCCTGCCTACCATTATTAGTACGGCTGTGATGTCGGTTGTGTTTTATGTCGTTTTCAATTCATACAACGGAATTTTAAACCAGCTGCTCATAAAGTATGGCGTGGTGTCGGAAAGTGTGGAATGGCTTGGACCACGATATGCGATGTTGACGATGATTATGGTTGCGGCCTGGGGAGCGATCGGCAACTACATGCTGCTGTTTCTGGCCGGATTGCAAAATATACCGCGGGATATATATGAGAGTGCGATGATTGACGGGGCGAACCGCTACCAGCAATTCACAAGAATTACGCTGCCGCTGCTCGGTCCGGTTATGCAGATGATTATTATGCTGGCGATCACTGTTTCGCTCAAGGGCTATGAAAGCATCCTGCTCATCACCGAAGGCGGTCCTTTCGGGAAAACCAACGTTATGTATTTGTATGTGTATCAATTCTTTTTCCCGATTTCGACGTCGGGCGGTGGTCAGATTATGCAGGATTTTGGATACGGCAGTGCAACTGGATTTGCTGCTGCGTTGATTGTTGGGCTCATCACGGGTGTCTACTTTTATGCTTCGAGACGGATGAGTAAAATTTATTAAAGAGGGCGAAGCGGAATGCAAATAGAAAAAAGCTTGAATCCTGCCGTGACGCAGCAATCCTTGTTGATTCGCAGGAAGCTGGCGGATGTGTGCCAGTGGTTGTTTTTGTTAATTACGGCTTTGCTGCTGCTGTTTCCCGTAGCCATTACGTTATTGGATTCATTTAAGACGAATGCCGAAATTACCGGAGGAGGCACCTTATTACCAACTACGTGGCATTTTGCGAACTATGTTGAAGCTTGGCAGAAAGGTAATTTTTCGACCTTCTCCGTGAACAGTTTATTTCTTGGATTAACGGTAACCATCGGTACCTTGATCATCGCCTCGACAGCGGCTTATGCGGTAGATCGCAGAGAGTTTCTTTTGAAAAAAGTGTATATAGCCATTCAAGCCTCAACGCTGTTTATTTCAATCGGTGCCGTTGTGCTTCGTCCTCAGTTCGATCTGATGGTGCAGCTTCATCTGCAAAAATCGCTTTGGGGCGTCATCATTATACTGATTAGTGCGCACGCCTCGATATTTTTTATTCTAATCGGTTTTTTCAAGGGAATTCCGCGGGAGCTCGACGAATCGGCGTTAATAGACGGCTGTAATTTTTACTCCATCTATTGGCGGATTATATTGCCCCTGTTGCGGCCCGGACTTGGCGTAGCGGCATTGTTCACCTTTAAAGCGGCCTGGAACGAATATATTTTACCATTTGTATTCACCCTTTCGAGTCCCAAGCTTCAGCCGTTAACGGTGGGGCTGGCTAACCTGCGTTACGGCTCGGGGGGAGCAGCACAAAATCATTTGATTATGGCGGGTGCCTGCCTATCGATTTTGCCGATTCTGATCGTGTATATATTTGCGAACAAGTCTTTCATGCAGGTCACAGCGGGATCGGTTAAGGGTTAATTTGATTGAGAGGATTTCAGCGATAGTAGCATTGTAAGCACGAACGGAGAGGGATCAGGTTATGCGTTTGTTATTGACACGCGATGAGTGGCAGATAACGGCTGACGTGTACCGGGAGGAGTTCCCGGAGCAGGAGGCCTTCACGCGGAAAGTGGCGAATGAAAGCAGCGAAGGAAGATTCAGGCTTGCCTCAACGATGGCTGCCGACCGCTGGGTCGAGCATGGGATGACACCGGACTGGCTCCACAATCCAACTGAGGACCTGGAGTACACATGGCTATTGAACCGTCATGGTCACTTTTACGAATTGGGCAAAGCGTATACAGGAACCGGTGACAAGAAGTACCCGGAAACGTTCGTAAGGCATATCAGGTCTTGGCGAATGCAAAATCCCGTTCCGATTGGCTTGTCTTATGAGCAATCCGTCTACTTCCAAAAACCGGGTCCGTGGCGACTGCTTGAAGTTGGATTGCGAGTACAGGCATGGATATGGGGCTGGCTGCTGATGAGCGATAGTCCAATTCTGGATACGGTTTTTGTCGCGGAGCTGAAGGAAGGGCTGGTCGAGCATGCCCGGTATCTCTCGTCGTACTTGGGTGATTGTTCGATTAATCACGCAACAATGCATATGCAGGGTCTGCATATGATCGGAATGATTATGGAAGCGCACCCGGAGGCGCCTTACTGGCTGCAGCTGGCTACCGAGCGGCTTGAGCTGTGCCTGCACAAGCAGATTCGCGAAGATGGGGTTCAGGAGGAATTAACCCCATCTTATCACAACGCCAGCATTCATATGTTCGGTACGCCATACGGATTGGCGAAGCAGATGGGACGGCCCTTTTCCCGTACTTATACGGAGAAGCTGAGATCGATGGCAACGTTCAGCTGTGCGACTGTCCGACCGGATGGGGGCACGAGTCCACTATCGGATTCCGATGTTAGCTATGACATCCCCAGTTGGATCGGCTTCCTGGGAGCCATTCTGGAGGACGAGTCGATTATCGCATCGGGTCGTTTAGATGACAAGACTCTCTGGCAGATAGGGGCAGAGCGGTTCAAGCAATTGCGACTGAGCGAGGTTGAACGCAGGCGGATATCGCAGCAGCCGAATGGTTTGACGGTAGCTGCCGCCGATACCCACCTGGCTCAGCAGCAGGCTGGGACGGAGCCGCAAACGGTCGTGTTTCCACACAGCGGCTACTACCTGATACGTGACAGAAACAACCATTTGTTCTTCGACGCTGCACCGATGGGAGGTGCGCATGGTCATGCTGATGTGCTGCATTTTGAATGGATGTTCAAGCAGTGCCTTCTATTCTCTGACCCTGGCAGATACACCTACGAGGAAGGCGATTGGCGTAGGTACTTTAAGGGCACTTCGGCGCATAACACAGTAACGATTGATCAATGCGATCAAACCACTTACGTATCGACTCAGCAATGGGGAGAACGGGCAGCCGAGCCGACCGTACACCGCTGGTTGACGAACAGCGAGTATGATTTTATCGATGCCTCGCATGACGGATACATGCGGCTGGCGCAGCCCGTCACCCACCGTCGATGGCTGCTGCTCTGCAAAAAACAGCCGATGCTGCTCATCGTAGATTGGCTTGAAGGGGAGGGTGCACACCAGATGGAGCAGAGCTTTCAGCTCACTCCATCAGCCAATCTTATTCTGGATAAGTTGGGTCAGCAGGTAACCATCGAATATGGGGAGCAGGTTACACTCCAGATGTCATGGTCAATGGAGGGAATTTCACACGCAGAGCATTCAGTGAAATCAGGCTGGATTTCTCCCAATTACGGCTTCAAGGAACCGATTCCTGTGCTCGGCTGTAGCGGGTCTTTTACAGGTATGGGGGCAATCGCCGTCATCTGCATACCAGAGTCTTGTGCGTGGGATCAGCGGCATAGGCAGAAGGAGGCAGCAGTGGTTATGGAACGAATGCAGCTGGATTTGGACCAACGATCGATGAAGCTGGTATGGAGCTGTGGGGAGGTGCCCATGCAGTCGATTCTGATCGATACCCATAGTGTCAGCTTCGACACTTAAACATCAGCGCCGTACGGCGGAATCATATCCGTCGTCGGTCCATCTACCAAGAAGCAGTTTCATTTCTCATCATTTGTAAGCGTTGTCATTGGTTTGTGTGATGTGTATGAAAGGAGGTGATGCCGCACCTGAATCGGAGATCCGTTGGACCCTTCTGTTGCATATGCAGGGTCCGCTAAAGCTTCATATTAATGAAATGGAGGTCATTGTTATGCTCAGCTTCAATTTCAAAAAGCAAGGATTGGCGGCGTTGCTGCTGCTTAGTCTGCTGCTCTCCTTATTGCCTGTGCCGACAGCCGTGCTGGCCGTTGATTACAGCAGGGAGCAGGTTTCCTTGAACGGTGTATGGGATTTTTATCCTAACAATGGTACAACTGCGTCGAATATTACGGTTCCTTCCTATTGGGACGAGACGGATTTCGGGTATCCAGCTGCTTGGCAGACTCTCAACTTTGGCGTTTACAAAAGAAGCTTTACCGTTCCAAGCAGCATGAGCGGCAAAGAGATTTTTCTGAATCTGGACCGGATCTCCGTAATCGGAAAGGTTTTGGTAAACGGTATTCAGGTAGGTGGGGAAACGACGGGGGGCTATGTGATGATGTCCCTGCCGTACAAGCTGGATATTACCGCACTTGTGACTGCTGGCAGCAGCAACACACTCGAAATTCGGACTTGGGGGAAATATGCGCTCCCGGCTGATGCGGTAGACAGCGGAGGCAGGTCGTTGTTTGTGTATGGCGTTGACGACCAGTCATGGGGACAGGGGCGCGGCATCTCCGGCGATGTATTCCTCACAGCCGCACCCAAGATGTTTATTTCCGATACGTTCGTTACCCCGGATTTGAAAAAAAATACGGACCCTTCGGACGATACGATTACATTAAAAGTTACAGTAACCAACAGTACGAGCAGCAGCCAGACGGTTACTTTGAAAAATAATGCGACTTTAGTGGGCGGAAGTCTGGAAAAATCTTTTGCAGATCAGACGGTAACTATTGGCGCCAATTCGAGCCAAATGGTTAGCCTTACCGATGTTGCCTGGACGAACGCCAAATATTGGTGGACCGATGATCCGAAGCTGTACAATTTGAATTCTTCGCTTGTGCAGGGTGCCATGACCATCGATTCGTACGTTACACGTTTTGGATTCAGACAGTTCAACGTAAATACGAATTATTTTCAGCTAAACGGAGTCAAAACGAATCTGAGAGGCGATGCGCTCCAATTCGGCTGGCATGCTTTCCATACGCATGGACCGACCACCAGTGCTTCGCAGACGAATAAGGACGCTAATATTAAGCAGGTAAAGCTATTGATGGATGAGTGGAAGAACACGAATATGAACGCGTTCCGTACTCATGTCGGCGGTGCAATCAAGGAGCTGTATGATTATGCCGATGAAATCGGCCTGCTGGTGATTGATGAGGCTCCGATATGGCAGCCGCATAACAGTATCACCACCCCGGCCAATACGTATTTGACGGAATGGGTGCAGCGCTGGATCAACAGCTATAAAAATCATCCGTCGGTCATTATGTGGAGCGGCAGCAATGAATGCTGGGATACGAATTGTGCCAGTGTCTACATGCCGACCATTAACAACGCGATCAGCTCTGTGGACAGCAGCAGACCAATCATGCACGATGGCAATAATGCCGCTGACGAGGATAACGTTCATTACACGGGCGGCTATCCGGGTGCCTGGCTCAACAACGGCACGATGTACGGACTTTACACGAACGGTACGACCAAGCCGAAGGGCGAAGGAGAGTCCTATACGCCGTCTCAGGGCTGGCCCTTGATGAATGCGGACGGTACATTGTCCAATACGACCGGAGGCAATAATTACGCGGATGCGAACATAGTCTCACAAGCCGTTCGCCATCGCGCGGTAGGGCGGATGACAAGAGCCATGAGGTATGCCGGTCTGGCAGATATTCGTTCCTATGCCAACTGGCGCTACTCCTATGAGGTGCTTGAGGATACGCTGTATCCGATATGGGATGACCCGACAGCTCCGGGCTTAAAGCCTACAATTATCGACCGTCCGATGTTCAATGTATTCGATACGAATCGTCCAGCCTTTATCAAATCGGATTCCTACGACTATTGGAAAAATACATTTGCGCCAGTCGCCGCCTTTGATAAGAACGGTGACAAGGATAACCGCATCGGTGTTAATTTGCCACTGGTCAGCGCAGGCAGCACCCAGTCGCGGACGATTGTCGTCTACAATGACGAGCAGCAAAACGGGACAAACGTCAACGTTGCCTGGGAGGCCGGTTATTTGAATCCGGCAGACAATTCGTACACGAGCTTTCAAACGGGCTCTTTCGTCAGCAGTGTGCCATACGGCGGCAAGACTGAGCAGGCGATTAGCTTTGCAGTGCCAACCGGTCTGACTGGGTCGCGTTGGCTGCAGTTGAAGCTGACGACCTCGAAGGGCAGCGTGACGAAGTTTCAGGAAACGAACACGATTGCCGCCATCAACAGCATCCCGGCACCGAAACTGTATACGGCTCCTGTTATCAATGCAGGTACGGTGAGTGAAGGCAATCAGGATCAGCTGCGTAAAATCAAGCTGATCAACAAAGGCGGTGGCTTGAGCACGAACTGGACGGTCAGCGGTCAAGGTGGCTGGCTCAATCTGGTTACAGCCTCCGGCAATCTGCGCGGTGAACAGGAAATTTTTTATACCATCGATACAACAGGACTGAACAGCAATACGAATTACAGCAAAACTTTGACCTTCACCGAGGCTGGAGGCACATCGGCCAGCGTGATCGTGTCCTTCAAGACCGGCAGCTTATTGAGTACACTTCCCACTCTAAGCGATAATTTCGAGTCCGGAACTGCTTCTGGATGGACACCGACAGCAGGTAACTGGAGCATCGTAACGGATGGAACCAAGGTATACCAGCAAAGCGACTCCACAGCAGTCGATACGCATGCACTGAACGGCAGCACGGTGTGGTCCAACTATGAAGTAAGCGCCAAAGTGAAAGCGGATGCTTTTGACAGTGGAGGCTATGCAGGTGTGGGCCTGGATGCGAGGTATCAGGATAGTAACAACTCGTACAGTTTTCAATATTATAAACAGACGGGACAAATTAAAATTCAAAAGAAGGTGGCGGGAACCATTACTTCCCTTGCGGCCAAAAGCTACACCTTCAATACGGGTACCTGGTATACGATGAAGGCTGTAGTGAATGGCAGCAATCTCGAGTTCTGGATCAACGGCGTATTAGAGCTCACAGTGGTGGACAGTAGTCTGGCAACCGGACAAATAGGTTTAAATGCCCATCGGGCTAATGCCAAATTCGATGATGTCAGCATGCAAAGCCTGGTCCTACTGAGCGACAGCTTTGAGTCAGGGACAGCAACAGGATGGACACCGACGACGGGAACGTGGGCAGTCGTAACGGATGGAACGAAGGTGTATCAGCAAAGCGATTCCACAGCCGCGGACACTCATTCATTAAATGGCAGCATCGCATGGACCAACTATGCCATAAGCACCAAAGTCAAGGCAGACGTCTTTGATAGCGGGACCTTTGCCGGTATCGGCTTGGACGCAAGATATCAGGACAGCAACAATCTGTACAACTTCCAGTACTACAAGCAAAGCGGAGAAATCAAAATTCAGAAGAAGGTCGGAGGCACATGGACAACTCTGGTCTCCAAGAGCTATACCTTTAACACAGGTACCTGGTATACGATGAAAGCAGTCGTGAACGGAAGCACGTTGGAGCTTTGGGTTAATGGGACGAAGGAGCTTACGACCACCGACAGCAGCTTTTCGTCAGGGAAGGTGGGGTTGAATGCTCATCGCGCCAATGCCAAATTTGATGATGTGACGGTTCAATAAGCATTTTTTCTGCACGGTATCATGAAATCTGCTTGAGCACGGGCTCAGGCAGATTTTTTTGTGGTTTATGCGATGTGGAGCTGGACAAGAATACTTAATCAATAATCTTATTCGTTATTATTAATAATTTCTTAACTTTATTATATAAGTATATCATTATATAATCATTTACAAGTGAAAAGGAGTGTGAGAGAATGAATAGAAAAGTAACCCGTATTTACTTTCTTTGCTATCAAAACCGTTGTCGCAGCCAAATGGCTGAAGCCTTTGCCACTTATTATGGCGGAGAACATCTTTTCGCGGAAAGTGCCGGTCTTGAATCCAGTGACATTCATCCCTTAACCATTGAAGCGATGAAGGAAGTTGGCATTGATATTTCTAACAATGTTTCAAAAAAGCTGAACATGAAATCTTTTATGGCAGCTAATGCTATTGTGAAGCTCTGCGAGCAAGTAACAGAGCAATGTCCGATCGTCCCTTTCCAGATTATGAATGTGGATTGGAACATTCAAGATCCCTTAGCCATTGAAGGCTGTGGGATCGATGAAGTAAGAAAGGCTCGCGACGAAATTCGGCAAAAAGTGATTGATCTACTAAAGGGGATGAATATCCCTATCGCTTAAAAGGAGGATAAAGGCATGAATCAAATCGCAGAAATAGCGGATGTGCTCAAACTGCTTGGAGATAAGAACAGATTGACGATTGTCGCCCTACTTAATGAAAAAGAGTTATGTGTGTGCGAGATCGTGGATATTTTACAGACCAGTCAGCCGAATATCAGTCAGCACATGCGCAAATTGAAAGATGGTGGTCTTGTGAAAGAAACCAAAAGGGGTCAATGGGTTTATTATTCCCTAACGGTGCAAGACAAACCTTATATTGCTGAAATTCTTAAACAGCTACCTTCACAAAAGGAGAAAATGGATTCGCTTGTTTGTGTAGAAAACGACTGCTGTACTTAACTCAGGAGGGTTTTATGGCTTACGCTGCTTTTCTTATTTTTGTAGTGACATTAGTTTTTGTGATCTGGCAGCCCAAGGGATTAAACATTGGTTGGTCTGCCATGGGTGGTGCGGTACTGGCCCTCATCTGCCAGGTGGTGAGCTTGGGGGATGTTTGGGATGTAACACTTATCGTCTGGAATGCAACGCTTGCTTTTGTCGCGATTATTCTGATTTCGCTGATTCTGGATGAGATCGGATTTTTCGAGTGGGCAGCACTTCACATGGCACGAATAGCAAAGGGCAACGGTACGATGATGTTTATCTATGTGATCCTGCTCGGGGCCGCGGTAGCTGCACTTTTCGCTAATGATGGTGCGGCGCTCATTTTAACTCCGATCGTGCTTGCCATGGTACGCGCGCTGAAGTTTGATGACCGGATGATCATTCCCTTTATTATGGCGAGTGGATTTATTGCGGATACCACCTCCTTGCCTTTTGTTGTAAGTAATCTGGTCAATATCGTTTCTGCAGACTATTTCGGTATTGGATTCGTGGAGTATGCAAGCCGTATGATCGTTCCCAATTTCTTTTCTCTTGGGGCAAGTATTCTTGTTCTCTATCTATTCTTCCGAAAAAGAATTCCAAAGAATTATGATATTCAGCAGCTCAAACAACCCAGTGAAGCTATTAAAGACCTCCGATTATTTCGGTTATCCTGGGTGATCCTGGCGGTTCTTCTTGTGGCTTACCTGTTAAGCGAGTTTATAAAAGTCCCTGTTTCAATTATCGCGGGTATCGCGGCCCTATTCTTTATTCTGGCTGCACGCAGAAGCCACGCTATTGAAACGAAACGGATCATCAAGGAAGCTCCTTGGGCGGTAGTTGTATTTTCCATCGGTATGTATGTGGTCGTTTATGGTCTTCGCAATGTCGGACTGACAGATCAATTGGGTGCAGTCATTCAGACTGTCGCGGATCAGGGTTTGTTCACGGCTACGATAGGTATGGGGCTCATTGCGGCGATATTATCTTCGATTATGAACAACATGCCCACGGTCATGATAGATGCTCTGGCTATTCAAGCAACGCATACAGAGGGGGTTATTCGCGAAGCTTTAATATATGCCAATGTGATCGGGTCTGATCTGGGTCCGAAAATCACGCCGATCGGATCACTGGCTACCCTATTATGGCTCCATGTCTTATCTCGAAAAGGTGTAGTTATTACATGGGGAGCTTATTTCAAAATCGGTATAGTGCTTACAATACCTACACTATTGATTACATTGACTGGCCTTTACTTGTGGCTGAAGTTGATATCATAAAAAATGAGGATGGGGATAGGACACATGGAAAAGAAACTTGTTTATTTTTTGTGCACAGGAAATTCTTGTCGCAGCCAGATTGCTGATGGATTTTTAAATGAATTAGGTAGTGAGCAATATGAAGTCAAAAGTGCAGGCTTAGAGGCTCATGGTCTTAATCCGCGTGCTGTTCAGGTCATGAATGAAGCTGGTGTGGACATTAGTAAAAACATATCCAAGGTCATTGAATCTGACTTATTAAACCGTGCTGATTATGTGATTACCTTGTGTGGTCATGCAGATGAGCATTGTCCGGTGATTCCCAATAAAAACGTAGTGAAATGGCATTGGGGCTTTGATGATCCTGCCAAAGCGACAGGTACAGAAGAAGAAATCATGGATAAATTCCGTGAAGTTCGGGATGCGATCAAGTCGCGGATCGAGACGTTCATAGCCGAAGGAAAGTAAGAATATTAGAAAGTAGGTTTAGACGAAAAAAGCTAGAACCCTCTATCAACATGGAGGGTTCTATTTTGTTCAGGATATGAGATTTAATAAGTGGGCACCTGTGAGCGGAATGCATGCTCCAATTTTCTCCAAAATAGGTGTTGAGCAGGACCAATCAGCTTTTTCTTATGCTTCACAGCGTAAATATATCGTTTGGGCAACCAGTATGGGATCGGTTTTACGACTAGACTACCTTCCTGTTCTTCTGCTTTAACGGATGTTTCTGAAACCATTCCATAACCGATTCCATGACGTACTGCCGCTTTTAATGCCTCTGAGCTGGACACCTCCATGACAATATCCAATACGATGTCTTGCTGCTGCACCCAATCATCCACGAGCTTCCTACTAATCGATCCTTCCTCGTGAGATACGAAGGGATAACCAGTAAGTTGATCCGGTGTAATTTCCTCTACAAGTGCAAGAGGGTGATCAGCAGCGAGGATAATGACCAGATCGTCCTTGACTAAAGGCTCGCTGATCAGATCGGGATCCTCCATATGTATGTGTGAAATGATACCAATATCGATTTCAAAGTTTTTCAGCTGCTCCAGAATGTAAGGTGCCGGCCTGACATCAAGATACAAGCTGAGATCGGGATAAGTTTGTCGCCATTCACGCAGTAGCGGGGGAATCATATAAGTAGCAGGCGTATGTGTGCTGCCGATGGATAACCGCCCGGCCTTCATTCCTTTATGTTCATCCATCAGACTATGTATTTCCACAGAGAGGGCGTTTACCTGTAAAGCATAATGATATAGATCTTTACCTGCTTCCGTCAGCTTGATGACATGGTAAGATTTGGTTTTGAACAAAGATACCCCCAGATCGTCCTGTAGTTTATTTAAATGAAAAGTAACAGTAGGCTGTGTAATTTGCAACTTCTCGGCCACCAGGTACAGTTTTTGCAAATCAACAGCGAGCACGAATACTTTCAATTGCTGCAAATTCATTAATTAACCTCTTTTCTTATATAAGCCTATCATTCATATTATCTATTTTATCAAAAATATCATTAATATTATTTAATTTTGTGTTAACACGCAGCTAACCCTCTGATGAATATGGTCGCTTACACTTAAGTAACAGGGTCCAGGACGGATACCTGAAACAAGGGAGGTACATATGAACAGGAATTGGATGCGAATGGCTCTGGGAATGAGTGTAGCTGTGGGAATGCTGCTGACAGGCTGTGGAACGGAAGTTTCGTCGTCTTTGGCAGGCAAAGGAGCGGAAGTTTCGTCTCAGAGCGAGCCCAAGCCGGCTGAAGACACAGGCAAAACGATTTACTTGTACGGCAATGACTTTGTCGACCTGGTAGCACCTAAATTTACGAGTGAAACAGGATTCAAAATGGAAGCCGTTCATTATGGCGGTGGAGAAGCTTTGGCGAAAATTGAGGCAGAGCAAGGCAATCCGCAGTGGGATGTACTGATGATGGATGGGCATGGATCGGTGCGCAGTCTGGCTGACCGTGACTTTCTGATGAAGGGCTGGAAGCCTGCCAATCTCTCTAAGTTAAGCGAGTATGGCGCTTCGCTCGTGCCGAAGGATTACGCCTATTATCCGGTAGGCATTCATGCGGCGGCGGTCATTGCCTACAATACGAAGCTGGTACCAGCAGATAAAGCCCCCAAAACCTGGGAGCAATTTTTTGCCTATTCAGGTCCAGTAGGACATGCCGATCCTGCGGTGGCAGCACCTGCCTACCCCTTAGTTTCTGCCTTCTTCCAGAAGTGGGGAGTGGAGGAAACGAAAAAGAAGTACAAGCAGCGGTTTGAAGCTGGCATGCGGGTTTATCCCAAAAATGGACCGGTCGGGAAAGCTTTGGTGAGTGGTGAGATTCATGTGGCTGCGCTGCAGGAGCACAATGCTTATGAATTAAAGCTGGCAGGCGAACCTGTAGAAGTGATCTGGCCGGATGAAGGTGCACCCGGAAGTCTCCGCGTTATCGCCATAAGTAAAAAAACAAAAAATCCGGCTGCGGCCCAAGCCTTCGTCGAATATATGATGAAGCCGGAAACGCAAGCGATGTTAACGTCACTGCCTTCAACAGAAAGCTTGTTCACTCCACTGGCTCAGGGTGTGCAGATGCGTAAGGAACGCAGACAGGACGGCAGCTTTCTGCTGCCATCAGCGGAATGGGCAGCTCAACAGGAAGCACCGATAAAAACTTGGTTTGCAGATCAGAATGTTAAATAAGGGGAAATGGAAATGATTTCATCGGAGGCTCGCTGGGGAGGAGGGGTTACCCTTCTTCTGTTCATTCTGATCTTTTTACCGCTGGTTGCCGTCTTGGCGAATGTCGTGATCCCTGGGCTTTTCTTCGGTCGAGTGGAGTTCCAGGGCTTGAATCTGCTGGGCGATATCTTCGTACGTCCGTTATGGCGCCAATCGCTATGGAACTCTGTATCGCTGGCTTTTGGAGTGGCAACGCTTGGTACTGTTCTTGGTGGCGCTCTTGCGATGATACGGGCGCAGTGGGACTTTGCAGTCGGTCGATTGCTGGATGTAACGGCCTGGGCATTGTTGATTGTTCCTTCCTTTATGCTGGCCCAAGGCTGGGTGTTGTTCGCCAGTCGGGACGGCCTGATGAATCAATGGCTGGGGTGGGAGTGGCTGCCAACCGCCGTTTTCCAGCCATCAGGTCTGGTTGTGGTAATGGCGCTTAGCAAATTTCCATTGGCCTATTTGGCTATTGTGGCAGCGATGGAATGGAACGTCAAACAATTCGGACAGGCAGCGCAGCTGTGTGGGGCAGGACCGTTCACCGTGTGGAGGACGGTACAGCTGCCGCTGCTGGCGCCCTCCTTCATAGCAGGCTGGACGCTTGTATTTATGGATACAGTCGGCGATTTCGGTCTGCCTGCTGCTTTATCTACGGTATACAAATTTCCGACGCTGACGTATTCGATATATTCGGCAATCTATCAATCACCTGTGCGTTTTGATATGGCTGGAGTACTAGCCTTTTACCTGGTGTTGATCCTGACCGTGGCCATGGCCCTGCTGATGCTGGCGATGCGGCGCTCGCGGTTTGACTTCTTGAATGCCCGGGCAATCAAGACCATAAAGCGCAAGCCCCGTCATGCCTGGGTGCTCAATACGATAGTAGGCGTTTTTCTGCTCATTTGTCTGGGGATTCCGATCGGGACCAGTACCTTATTCTCTTTCATGAGGCATGCTGGTGAAGGATTGTCCATTGGGAATTTGACATTGGAGCACTACTTTTCACTATTTGGACAAAATGGAGGGGACCATCGATTACTAGGCTACAAAGAGGGGTTGCTGCATTCTCTCCTCATAGCGGCGATTGCGGCGGTGCTCAGTATGATCATCGGTTTTGTAGTTGCTTATGTGCTCGCATTCACAGAATCCCGATTTAAGTCGGCCATTCAGCTGTTTTCCATTGTATCGCTCGCTGTACCGGGTGTCGTCCTTGGTATTGGGTATATTTTCATCTGGAATCAAAAATGGCTGGAGCCCATAGGCTTGCATTTGTATGGCTCACCTTCACTATTGGTGCTATCAGCTGTTGCCGGCTCGATTCCTTATGCAGTAAGGATGCAGCTGGGAGCGTTCGCATCCGTGTCCGGTTCCATGCTCAAAGCTGCAGCTATTCAGGGAGCGGGGGTGTTCGACCGCATGACACAGATCGTAATGCCGCTCGTTCGCCAATCGCTGCTGATCGCGACTCTGACAGCTTTTGGGACAAGTATATTCGATCTGGCGCTCGCGTCTATGCTGCAGCCGCCCAATTATGTGCTGATGCCGCTGGTCATTGATCGGGCATTCGAATTTGGCCGCTATGGCTATGCAACGGCTGCAACAGTCGTTAGCGGA
This sequence comes from Paenibacillus baimaensis, assembly GCF_025567575.1. NCBI lineage: Bacteria > Bacillati > Bacillota > Bacilli > Caryophanales > Paenibacillaceae > Paenibacillus > Paenibacillus baimaensis. Next base: position 96,371 of record NZ_JAOQIO010000121.1, read on the forward strand.
GGGATGGTTGTGCTGCTGATTGTGGTACTGCAGGCAGCTGGCAACTGGATATTTCGTCGAATCGACGGCGACCGTCGATAATGGGTAGTTGAAATAAAATCGAAATTATAGAGGGAGGTTGTTATTTTGAGTTTTGTCTTGCAGTTGAGGGGCATTGCCAAAGCTTTTGGAGCCCAGCAAGTACTTCATCCCATTTCCTTTCAGCTGAAGCAAGGAGAGAGGGTATGTATTCTCGGGCCATCGGGCTGCGGCAAGTCCACACTTCTTCAAATTGTGGCTGGTTTGCTGCGTGCCGACAGCGGTGAGGTAGAGATGGATGGAAGAATGGTAGAAAATGGAGCCCAGTACGTACCGCCAGAGAAACGGCCTCTCAATATGGTTTTTCAGGATTATGCTCTATGGCCGCACATGTCGGTGCGGGAAAATATTGAATACGGCATGAAACGCAGGAAGGTAGATCACGGAGCCCGCAAGGAACGGCTTACCCAATTGCAAGCACTTCTTCAGCTCGAAGGGCTTCTGGAACGGCTGCCTGCTCAGTTGTCTGGGGGACAGCAGCAGCGGGTTGGCATCGCCAGAGCGCTGGCAACAGAGCCAAGGGTATTGCTGATGGACGAGCCTTTGTCTAATCTTGATGTTAAGCTTCGTACCGATATGCGCAATGAATTGGCAAATTTACTGGGTAATCTATCAATTGCGACTCTGTATGTGACACATGATATGATGGAGGCCTTCACCTTGGCGGATCGCATTCTGGTGCTTCGTGAAGGTCGGATCGATCAATTGGCTGCGCCTCAGGAACTGTTTGAACGTCCCGCAACCCCGTGGGTAGCCCGCCTGATGGGTTATCATAACAGGCTGCAGGTCCGTTTTGCTAATGAGCGAACAGGGCTGGTCATGCTGCAGGATAAACCGATCACCGGTCAATTGATGACCCCGGAAACAGACGGGAAAGCAGCCGTCATTATGCTGCAGGCTGAATCGCTGGTGATTCGCAATCGTACGGATTATGAAGAAACTAACCATATTATGGTTACGGTTCGACAGTCGATTTATGAGGGTGCCCGTTGGAGGCTGATCACGGAAACGGCTGATCAGCAGGCATTGCATGTATTTAATGAAGGGAGGATCGAGCCGGGGAGCGTATTGAACGTGTTTCTCCCTCCTGAAAGAACGATGATTTACGCCGATAGCCCCAGTGATGCTGATGATTAGGGTGCTGGCAGTCTCGGATATTCATGGGTACGGACATTTGTTGGAAAGATTGCTGGAGCATGCCGGCTATGATGCTTGTAAAGACCGTTTATTTTTGTTGGGGGATTATGTAAATAAAGGCCCCGATTCGCTAGGTACGTTAAGTCTCGTCCGTAAGCTGACCCAAGCCGGAGCACTTGCGATTCAAGGCAACAATGAACGCAAATGGCTTCGTTCTGCTTCTTTGCCTGCTCACGATGGTTCGGACGGGATTGGGGGATATGGTGAGTTTTTGAGCAATTTGCCGCTTTGGGCGGAATATGAACCCTTTCTTTTTGTACATGCGGGACTACGTCCTGGAGTTCCGATGATTGATCAGACCGCCGAGGATTTAACGGAAATCAGGGAGCTGTTCCATGCAAGCTCGCCTGAGGCTGGCAGGATTGTCGTCTTTGGTCATACCTCGACCTTCCGGTTTGGCCTCAGTCCTGAGCGGGTCTGGTTGGGGAACGGCAAGATCGGTATCGACACCGGAGCTGGACATGGTTATTTTGTTAGCTTGGTTGACCTGACTAATGGCATTCAGTGGTACATATCCGTGAAACAGCCCCATATCATTGAAGAGACTTTGCTGAGCCAATGAACGGAAGTACCTTCCCTTAAATCCAATTCGATTGTCTGATCTTATGAATAAAAGGCGCCTTAAATGCGCTGCATATAAGCATAAAACTAACCATCTCAACCGAAATGCACCCTTACGAATAACATTGCACCTACCCATTTGGGAAGCCGATGAGATTCGAGGGGTGCATTTTCAACTTTACTCCAAGATATATCCAATAATATACAGTAGATATCGATTACTTTTTAATATATGTTACATGGGATATAGCTTCGAAAATAAAGTACATAAACTTGTTAATGCTTTACGCCGTTTTACGTATTAACCTGTGTAACATTTAACAAACAAATTGCGCAATTTGTTTAACACTTTATTTTTATAAAAAAACGAAGGGAGGAAGCGCAGTTGGAGATGGCCCCAGCGAACACAGCAGTCTACCAAAACCAAAAAAGTCATACCCAGGCAGGCCTCATGCCAACCGAACAATTCGCTCAAATCTATGATCTGTATTATAGACGAGTTTATAAATATATTTGCTATCGAATTAATAACCACTATGCGGCAGAGGACATATGCAGTCATGTGTTTGAGGTTGTCATTTCAAAATACGACAGCTTCTCATCGGAAAAATCCAAATTTGAGGTATGGTTGTTTGCAATTGCGAGAAACGCCGTGACGGATTACTTCCGCTCACAGAAAAAAAGAGCTTTTTTTTCACTCGATTCAATTTTGGATAGGGTTGTATACAAGTCGTCTCCGGAAGAGATCGTCATTCGGGATGACAATAATCGAGCATTATTTACGGCACTTGCTAAGCTGAGTGACAAGGAACGTCATATTATTGCCATGAAGTATGCGGCGGGTCTAAAAAACTCGGAAATTGCAGACTTATTAGGTGTAAGTGATTCCAATATTGGCGTTGTGCTCTATAGAAGCTTAAAAAAACTTCATAAAGTATTACATATAGGAGGTTTCACCTATGACTAAAAAACAGAATATAGAAGAATTTGGTAGTTTGACTAACCTGCTTGCTGATACACAAATTGAGGATAACCCCTATAAAGATCGTATTTTCAATCGTTTAAAATATAAGCTGGAAACAGGAACAATTCAACACAATGATATAACAAAGGATGGTATTTATATGAAGCAGAGTAAGTGGAAATCTATCGTTGTCATTGCAGGTGCTATGATTTGTTTGTGTGGTGTATTTTCGACGACATCCTATGCACAGGAAATGCTTCAATCGATATTGGCACGTTTTCAAGTTGGAAATATGGAAATCACACAATATGACAAAGAGCTGCCCAAACCGGAATTAAACCGTACAGCCGACAAAGCACAAGCGAACGAATCAAGACCAATCCAGAGAGAAATGCCCAAGCACATGACGTTGGAAGAAGTTCGTGCAGCTACGGGAATCAACTTTCCAGCTCCCAAATGGTTGTCAGATCATTATGAATTCAAAAACAGTGTAGTCCAAGGCACCCAGATGGTTGAACTGCAATATGAAAAAACAGGAGAGTTTATTTCCCTGTTGATATCAAATAATACCAAGAACGGTATCAGCACCCAAGATGAGGTTAAAACCGAAACCATTGGCGGAAAAACAGTCTATTTTGCCAATGGCATCGTGCTATGGGAGCATGAAGGCTTCACCTACGAATTGTATCAAATGGCAGACAACAATTTTGATGTGGATACCATCGGTAAAATCATTAATTCTTTGGGAAAATGATTTCCATTTCGTTCGATACTTGTTCGCCAAATAATAAAGGAGCTGCCTGAGCAGCTCCTTTGCTTATTTTATGTGACTTAACAAACCCTTAAACCCCGCGCTTATTTCCCCAAATCCAGGCATGCAGCTGTGGTAAAACCCTCACTTTTTTAAAATCAGTTGAAGCCATCACAGTTTGTATCAGCCAAACATATCGTTCCATTAGTTGCTGCTGCAGCACATCCCGGTTGATCTCGCTAACATCGTGATTTCCTACTTGTAAATATAAATCAACATGCGGATAACGGCGATGGACAGTCCGTGCGTAGTCCAAATCAACATCGTCGAAGATAACGACCTTCAAACTGAATTTTTTTTGTCCTATGGTTAATTTCTCCACAATAGGATCCAATTGAGTCCAGTCCGTGATCATTGTGGAGCTTGGGGGCTTAGGTGACAGCGTTAATTCGTCAATATCCATAAACCAATCCTGCCAACGACTTCCTTGTGTCTCCAGGGCAATCTCGATTCCCCGCACATGAAGAACCTCGATTAATTCGCCCAGCTGTTTGATCAGGGCCGGATTACCACCAGATATGGTGACGTGACTACAAGTAGCTGTACCTAATTCATCGAGCTCTTGTTCAATCTCTCGGGCTGACATCCATCGAATGTCCTGTTTAGCAGAGCCATCCCAAGTAAAGGAAGAATCACACCATGAACAAGAATAGTCGCAGCCCGCTGTACGAACAAACATCGTCTTTTGCCCAATGACCATTCCTTCACCTTGTATGGTAGGGCCAAATATTTCAAGAACGGGTATGCCTTTAGCATTCATAAGATACGCCCGCCTTCGGACGGAATATGACATAGCTTGTAGGTGTCTCCCGCAAAAATACTTGAATACAGGCAGGGCGGTTCGCGGTTGTATCCAAATATTCTTGTACAAGATTACATATGGTTCTCGCTATGATTTCACTTGTTGGAAATCGGGAGGCATCATGCTGATCAAATTGACTGTCGTTGTTGAGCAGCGTATGATCGAAACGGTCGTGTATGAGCTTCTTAATCAATGAAAAATTGACAAGGAAACCTGTTTCGTCCAGTTCATTACCAGCAATCGTAATATTGGCAAAATAAGTGTGTCCATGCATCTGTGAGCATTGCCCAGCAGCTTCCGCGGGTATATAATGGGCCGCTGCAAAGTGGAAGTCTTTATTAAGTTCAAATTGGAAGGGATGGGTGACTGAGGGATATATTTGTTGTATCATCACAATACCCGATCATTTCTTAATGACAGGTAATCATCAAGTCCACGTTGGCGAAGGCGGCATGCTGGACATTCCCCACAGCCCTCCGCGATAATTCCATTGTAACAAGTAAGTGTTTGGCTGCGGACATAATCAAAAGCACCCAGTTCGTCTGATAACGCCCACGTTTCTGCTTTATTTAACCACATTAATGGTGTTTCAATAACAAAAGGGTAATCCATAGACAAATTCAAGGTGACATTGAGTGATTTAATGAATATGTCTCGGCAATCGGGGTAACCGCTGAAATCCGTCTCACAGACACCAGTAATAATATGCCGCGCGCCCACCTGCTTGGCTAAAACCGCCGCAAAGGAGAGGAATAAATGGTTCCTCCCGTCTACAAACGTATTGGGGAGCTTCCCATCTTCTTCTTTGATATCGATATCGTCCCGTGTCAAAGCACTCGGAGCCAGCTGATTCAATAATGACATATCCAGAATATGATGCTTGATACCCAGATCCTGAGCGATACTAGCCGCACATTCCAACTCCAGCTTGTGGCGCTGTCCGTAATTAAACGTGACCGCTTCTACCTCGCTGTATCGGGCTTTAGCCCAAAATAAGCAGGTGGTACTGTCTTGTCCGCCGCTAAAGACTACTATGGCTTTTTCTTTTTTCATTAGTCGTATTCCTCTCTTTTCTACAAAATTGAGATAAAAAGAGAGATTCAAAAATAACTATACAAACAAAGATCATAACTAATATCAGCATTGGATATCAGTTCTTTAGTTTTTTATAGAGGGAGTTTTCGAACCTCTCTTGCCTCTGTCAGACAAGCAAACGCACGTGCAGAATAACGAATGGACATCCGTTTTCATTCATTACTATACCACAGGTATTGATTTGTATCGAGTCGAGAGTTAATCTAGCATAAGCAGATTGTTTATTTGGTAACCTACAATTAATGGAGGAATTCTAACTATGAGTACACAACAAGATGGCATACAACCGGAATTTGGAAGAAAAGAAAGCGAGCTGAAAGGTGTAAGCTTGTTAGGTAATCAAAATGTTGAATACCCGAATAGCTACAATCCCGGCATCCTCGAAACCTTTGTGAACAAACACCAGGAAAATGATTACTTCGTGAAATTCAATTGTCCCGAATTTACAAGCCTTTGTCCGATGACAGGCCAGCCTGACTTTGCCACCATCTACATCCAATATATGCCTGATGTTGATATGGTCGAAAGCAAATCGCTCAAGCTGTATTTGTTCAGTTTCAGAAACCACGGCGACTTTCATGAAGACTGCGTTAATATCATCATGAAAGATCTGATCCGATTAATGAACCCCAAATATATTCAGGTGTGGGCAAAGTTTACACCTCGAGGTGGCATTAGCATCGATCCGTTCGCCAACTATGGCCGTCCAGGAACCGAATATGCCAAAATGGCCAAAGATCGCTTGTTCGCTCATGATATGTACCCTGAAAATATCAACAATCGCGGCTAATTCGAGCGCGAGCTTGACTCATGCTTGACCTTGATATCAAAAGGAGAAAGACGATGTACGATATTACAATTATTGGGGCAGGGGTAAGCGGAATTTTTGCTGCCCATACCTTGATGCAGGGGAACTTGCGTATTTTGATGATTGACAAGGGCAAACGGCTGGAGGAACGAGATTGTCCTTTGGAGCGGGGAGAAGCAAGCTGTCATTGTGTTTCCTGCGCAAAATTCATCGGCTTTGGCGGATTAGGCAAATCTGAAGGGAAATATAACTATACGAACGATTTTGGTGGGGAGCTGGAGTCCAAGGTAGGATATGACTATGCTTTGAAGCTCATGGAGGAGGTAGATCAGGTGCTGTGCCGATTTGGCGGAGACCAGGTGGGGATGTATAGCACCGAAAATCCTTCCCTTGTTCAAAAGGCCAAAAAAGCTGGTTTTGAGGTTCTATCCACGAAAGTCCGTCATTTGGGAACGCGTCTGTCGGAATCCGTGCTGCAGCAAATGTTCGTAGCGCTGAACAGCCAAATGGATTTTAAATTTGATACAGAAGTAGCGTTGATTCGTAAAGGAACAGACGGCTTTGAGCTGGAAATAACAGGAGAATCACCCATCTATTCAAAAAAAGTCATTATCGCCACGGGCCGCAGCGGCAACGACTGGTTGTCTGATCAATGTGTTTCCTTAGGTATCCCTCAGAACCATACGAGAGTGGATCTTGGCATTCGTGTAGAGATGCCGGCCAACCAGCTCGATCCTATACTCCAGGGATCATTTGAAACCAAGCTGCAATATCGGGGGGATGGCTTTCATGCCACCACGTATTGTATGAATCCAAAGGGAAGAATCATTCGTAAATTTCAGGACGGACTTGTCATGGCAGACGGACAGAATTACCGGGAACAAGATGAGGGCTCCTCTAATCTGAATTTTACTTTGTTTGTTCCACGGTACTTTTCAACCCTGCAGGAAGCCAACCAATATGCTCATTCGATTATTGGGGCTATTAATCACAATAGGGACCGCATATTAGTGCAGCGCTTGGGAGATTTGAAGAGTGATAGGGCAACCTTGTCTTCTACGATGTCTCGCAATACAGTCAAGCCGACGTTATCTGTAGACTATGGCAGCTTGAAACAGGAGGTTCCGGAGCCTTATATTCAAGCTGTGGTTTTATTCCTTGAGTCTTTGGAAAAGCTGTTAGATAAACCAATTGATGAGGATACGCTTCTATATGCGTTAGATGGAAAGTTCTATTCGCCGAGAATAGAGACGGATACCCATTTTGAGACGGAGGTTCGTGATTTATACGTGATAGGTGATTGCTCCGGAATAACACATTCATTATCTCAAGCAGCTGCCAGCGGAATCTATGTCGGCAGAAAGCTTATTCAATATCAGGAGTAACTGGCAGTAAATGAATAAGGCTATTTCTTATTACTTGCTATAATTCCTCCCGACTCCGACCCCAATGGCAACACCTATTCCAATACCCAGTGCAAGGTTGAGAATGACAGATTTATTAGTTGTATTTAACCTAAAAACTAGCGAGGCAGGCACAGCTGGAACCTGAGTAGAAGTCTCATACAAAGATTACATAATATTTATTATGTAATCTTTTTTTCATCCGATGTTCTCATTATAGACATATTGTCTCCGTACCGTTTATACTTTAGCTACTTAAAAATCGAGGAAGGTGCTTATGAGGGGGAGACGGTTCAGCCGCATTACAACCCAGTTCAATGATTTTTTCCATAGTCTACCATTTAAACAAAGAATCCTGATTTCCTTCGTCATCTTGATCACATTGGCTATTAGCGCGGCAGGTACGATTTCATATTTGATCGCATCCAAGGAAATTCAGAACAATGCGTTTGAATCGAGCCAGGAAACCGTCAATAAGACCGCGCAAATCATGGATACCCGATTGAAAAATATTTCTACATCGATTCAATCGCTGATGTTCAGCGATGCCTTCGAACAAATGCTGCGAGATGTTCAGAATAACGATTTTCTCAATTATTATAAGCATTTATCCGCTTTGCAGTTTGTATTTTCCCAAATCAGCTATAACGAGCCTTTAATTCAAAATGTATTGATAGCGACGCCAATCGGTGATTTTTATTCAACATCCGAGAATCGGAACCCAGCACAATCATTTTACGATTCCGACTTGTATGATAAGATCAAAAATAGCCCTAAAGGCGTTTGGTATAAAGGACATGCCGATCTCTTTTTTTCAGGAAACCAGCGTGTGCTCTCTTTTGTTACTAAAGGGATGCATGAACGTGTGTCCAGTGACCCGCTGAATGTATTCGTTGTCGTGAATATTAAGGAAAGAGAGTTTGTTCGCTTAATTAACCAAAAATCGCCAAGTAAGGATCGCAATTACGTATTAGTTGATGCCAAAGGCGAGGACGTCATTCAAGACGATGTCCCGAACACTTACCAATTCAATCAGGATGCTTTGTTTTTACAGCAAATGAGGTCTGGGCTGCAGGGTTCTTTTTTTCATGAATTCCATAAAGCCGATTATTTGGTTAACTATACGAAGCTGGAAATTGCCGATGATTGGGTACTCATAGGTACACAGTCCAAGGATCTGCTGCTGCAGCAGGTGAACGGTATTAAGCGGACGACCCTATATATCATTGTGGGCTTCGTGCTGACATCCTGGCTGTTGTCTAATTACTTGACGGCTTTGCTCTTGAGGCCTTTGTTTAAGCTGCAGGGATTGATGAGAAAGGTCGAGGACAACCAGCTCTCGGTTCGTTTTGAAAGCCGCTATACAGATGAAGTGGCTCAGGTCGGATTTCAATTCAACCGGATGCTGGACGAGATCAATCAACTGATTGGCAACGTCAAGTTCAGCGAGCAGGAGAAACGAAAGGCAGAGATGAAAGCTTTAACGGCTCAGATGGAGCCTCATTTTTTATACAATACGTTAAATGCGATCTATTGCAAGTCGGTTTTGGGAGAAAACAACGACGTGAATGAGCTGATTCTGGCCTTATCTCAAATGTTTCAGTTGGGCTTGAGCGGCGGCAAGGATATGATGACTCTGGAGGATGAATTATCGCATGTCAAGCAATATTGTGCGATTCAGCAGAAATGCTATGAAGGTTTGTTTGAGTACGAGTTGATTGTTGAGGATGATCAGCTGCTCGCCTATTATGTACCCAAAATTGTGCTTCAACCACTGGTTGAGAACAGTATTTTACATGGGTTTAAGGACAAAGCTTCCGAAGGCAGGATCCGCATACAGATCTCAGAGGACGATCAGATGCTGCATCTCCTGGTTGAAGACAACGGCACAGGTGTAGATATGGATAAGGTCGAGCAAGGAATGGCAGCTGGTGGCAATACCAAAAAAGGCTATGCATTACGAAATATTAGGAATCGGCTGCAGCTGTACTATGGGAATGAGAGTCGCATGAAACTGACGAATAATGACAAGAACGGAACTACAGTAGCTTTGTGGATTCCGATGAATAAAGGAGACCATGAATAGGATGGAATCGCATACCCTTATTAAATTATGTGTCATTGACGATATGAAGATGGTTGTCGATATGATTTCACAAAAAATAGCTTGGCTCGATCACCAGATAGAGATCGTCGGTACAGCATTGGACGGAGAAGCTGGACTGCGTCTGGCACAGCAGATGAAGCCCAACATTATTTTAACCGATATTCGCATGCCTCGTATGGATGGACTTGAAATGACTCAGGCTATATTGGAAGCATCGCCACGAACCAAAATTATTATTTTGAGTGCATACTCCGATTTTTCTTATGCTCAACAGGCCATTCGACTAGGAGCCTTTGATTTTGTAAAAAAGCCGTTTGCTATCGATGAAATTGTCAGTGTTGTATTGAAAGCCAAGCTGGCTTGTGAAATGGAGCACAAAGAGCAGATCAGACTCAAGGAAATGGAGCAGAAAATCAAGGAAAGCCTGCCGATCCTGAGGCAAGAATATTTGACGCTGCTGCTGCATCACCAGACGAGAGAGGCTAGTGCCAGACAGCGCTGGGAGTTTCTCGGGGTCGATTTGGAGCCGAAGGACTTTGTCATTTTCATTGTTGAAATCGATCAATTTATGGACAAGTATCAGGCGCTGCCTGTTCAGGAAATTGAATTGATCCGGTTCAGTTTGCAAAATATTATGGAAGAAACGATAACCTCGATGACGACTGGTATTATTTTTCGTGAAGCTATCAACCGTTATGTGGTTGTCATGAACTGTAAGGATGATCAGATAGCATCTGAAATTGCCGAAGCCTGCTGCTTGAACATTGCCCGTTATACGCGATTTACGGTTTCTATCGGAGTAGGGCTCGGTGTACACGGCATTCATGAACTGCCTCATTCCTACCGACAGGCTTTGAATGCATTATCTTATCATTTTTATACCGAAGGTAACGGTGTATTCAGCTGTGTGAATATGGCTATCGGGCAGAGAGGCATACCGAGCTATTCAATTTCGAAGGAGCAGGACTTCCTATTCGCCCTACGATCGGGTAACAGTGACAAAAGTCAGCATTTGCTTGAAGAAATTTTCAACGATCTGGTTGATATTGTTCCGCTTCCCGAGCCACAATACGTGGAAAATGTATGCTATGAGCTATCCTCCAAAATTTTCAGGCTGATGCTGGAAAAGTTCCCCTATGAGACTGTTCATCAGATGGAAACGAAAATGAATGAGTTTAAAAGTAAAAGCCAGCCGACGCTTCAGGAGTTTCGAACCTTATTGAAAGAGCTCTGTCTGGAAGGCTGCGCATGGATCGAGAAAGAACGTTCGCATGAATCGATCAAGATTATTCATCAGGTCAAGGATTACATCCGGGCCAATCTGCACATGGATTTGTCGTTGGAGCATTGCTCCAGGCAAATTAATCTCAGCCAAGGTTATTTTTCTAACCTGTTCAAAAAGGTACTCGGCGTTTCGTTCCAGCAATTTGTGATTCAGGAAAAGATGGAAAAGGCCAAAAACATGCTGATTGATGATTTTCAGGTTCAGGAAATCGCACAAGAGCTTGGTTATGAGCATCGGCGTTATTTTAGTGATATTTTCAAAAAACATACGGGCATGACACCATCTGAATTTAAAATATCATCCCAGGGAAGAATTCAATCATGAATTTCTTCCCTTTTTGTATGAAAACCTGCCCTTAATGTTGGGTTAACCGCCTTATGTAACAGACATGAAACACTTATAATCAATTTGTAAGCTAAAACAACGAAATAGATAAGGGGAGATCAATATGAATACAAAACTGAATCAAAAACTGGCACTGTCTGCATTTTGTTTGTTTCTGGTAACAGGATTGACGGCATGCAGCACCACTCCGGCAGCCGATAAACCGGGAGCTGCACCTGCAGACAACAAGGATACCGCGACCAAGCCGGCAGCCAAAACCAAGCTGACCTACTGGACCGGAGATCGCCATGATGCGGACTATATTAAAGAAGTGATTGAAAAGTTCAATACAACGAATAAAGATAACATTGAGGTCGAACTCGTTGTTAAAACGGAAGACTTCAACCAGGCGATCGACTTGTCGTTTTCATCAGCGGAGACACCGGATATTATTCGTGTCAAAGAAAATACGATTCAAACCTTTTACAAGAAGCAATACCTGGCTCCAATTGACAGCTATTTAACTGCTGAGCAGAAGAAAAATTTCCCGGCAATGATTGATTTGAACAGCTTTGATGGTAAAATGTACAGCTTGCCAAACTATGGAACGACGATGCGCTTGATATACAATGTTGATTTGTTCGAAAAGGCCGGGATCAAAAATCCTCCGACAACGCTGAAGGAAATGGTCGATACCGCTAAAAAGCTTACAGAAGCCGGTAAAGCAACGGGCTCTTATGGATTTGCCCAAAACTTCAAAAGCCCGGAGAGTGCGTTAGGCCGTTCCGCTCGCGTTATCGCTGAGGTCAGCGGATATGGAGGCTTTGGTTATGATTTCAAAACTGCCAAATTTGATTTCAGCGGCTTTAAGCCCATCATCGAAGCCTTCAAGCAAATGAAGGATGATGGCAGTACGCTGCCGGGAATGGAATCTCTCGACATCGACCCGCTTCGTGCACAGTTTGCTGAAGGCAAGATTGGCATGTACATGTCCTTCTCTTCGGAGCCGGGTGTTTACAAAAGTCAGTTCCCTGCGAAGATCAAATGGGCAGCAGCCCCAGTACCAAGCATAGATGGTAGTATCAAAGGCGCTTCAGGTTTTCTGGGTGGACAATGGCTATCGATCAGCTCCAAATCGACCAAAAAGGACCAAGCGTGGAAATTCATTAACTTCATGTATCAAGAGGAAGTATTGCAAACGTATCATGAAAAGGGCTTTGGCATCTCAATGGTTCCATCCGTTATTGCAAAAGCCAAAAAACCTGATATTGGCGGAATTGAAGGCTTCCTGCCTAACAAAGTGGATGGCGTTTGGCCAATCCAGCCAATCGTCAATGTCAAAGGAATCAAATACAGCGACGCATTTTTCAAATACATGCTCAGCGGTGGCGATTTGAATGAAGTGATTACAGATTTGAACAAGCGCTATAATGAAGCACTGGCTGCTGGTGTTCAAGCGGGCGAATTTAAAGCAAGCCCTATGGCTGACTTTGACCCAGCGAAGCTTGGGGGACAATTCGCCAAATAATTTCATGCAGGGACCAATTCGGATGGGGTTCTCACCCCATCCTTCTCTATCCGAATTTATGCTATAGGAGTTGATATTTTCATGAATAAAGCAGGGAAGTACGGGTTTGCCTATAGTTTTTTGATGCCAAGCTTTATTCTGACTGTGGTATTGGGATTGTATCCGATTGGCTGGGCAATGAGATATATGTTCTACGATTATAAAGGTTATGGCAATGAAAGATTTATCGGTTTCGATAACTTTTCACAAATTATGGGAGATACGCAGTTTTGGGATTCAGTTGTCACCACATTTATTTTTGCAGGTGGGAAGGTGCTGCTGTCGCTTCCTCTGGCTCTGATTCTGGCAGTTGTACTTAACAGGGGATTACGGGGCAGGCATTTCCTGCGAGCGATTTATTTTATGCCTACGATTATTAGCTCTGCTGTTATGGCAGTCGTATTTTTTGCGATCTTTAATTCCTATAATGGTATTCTGAATCAATTTCTCATGAAGTACCAGATCATTGCGAAAAATATCGAATGGCTCGGTCCCGACTATGCACTGCTGACGATTATTCTTGTTGCTGTGTGGGGAGCTATCGGCAATTATATGCTGCTATTTCTGGCCGGTCTGCAAAATATTCCCCATGATATTTACGAAAGCTCGGCATTGGACGGCGCTAATAAAATTCAACAGTTCTGGTATATCACCATCCCGATGCTTGGACCTGTTCTGCAAATTATTATTATGCTGGCGATAATTAATGCCCTTAAAGGTTATGAAAGTATCATGGTCTTAACCGGCGGGGGACCGATAGGGAAAACGGAAGTAATGTATTTGTATGTGTATAAGCTGTTCTTCCCTGTTGTGGGTGAGGCTCAGGCCATACAGGATATCGGCTATGGCAGTGCCGTCGGTTTCGTGACAGCTCTGATCGTCGGCGTGATTACGCTCGCTTACTTCTATACGTCCAAACGTGTTAATAAAAATTTCTGATACGAAAACAAAGATAATGCTTACGAAGTCAGTTTTCTAACGAAAACAAAGCATATGCTTACGAAGTTAGTTTTCTAACGAAAACTTTTAGGAGGTCCAATCATGAACATGCAGGCAGCTGTCAGGCCGAATACGACCGTTAACCCATCCACATTGTCCCGCATGCTTGGGCAAATCATTTTATGGATTTTTTTGCTGGCTATTGCATTCCTAACGATATTTCCTGTATTAATCGCGATCCTCGGTTCCTTCAAAACCAATCTGGAATTGACTACAGGGGCCACTATATTCCCTTCGAATTGGATGTTCGAAAATTATGTGCAAGCCTGGAAGCAGGCGAATTTCTCCACCTTCACCTGGAACAGTTTGTTTGTCAGTATTAGCACAACCGTCGGTACGCTCATTGTTGCTTCGATGGCTGCGTATGTCATTGACCGTTTGGGGTTTCCGGGTAAAAAGCTGTACATTGCCATACAAGGAGGCACCTTATTTGTTTCCGTGGGTGCAGTTGTATTGAGACCGCAATTTGAATTGATGATTAGCTTGAATTTACACACATCGCTTTGGGCAGTTGTACTTATTTTGATTAGTGCGCATGCGTATATCTTTTTTATTCTGCTCAGCTTTATGAATGGAATACCGCGAGAATTGGATGAAGCTGCCACAATCGACGGTTGTTCCCTGGGTGGCACCTATTGGAGGGTGATTTTGCCTTTGATGAGACCGGGTCTTGCTGTATGTGCTCTATTTACTTTCCGAGCCGCTTGGAATGAATATTTATTGCCCTTGGTCTTTACGATGAGCAAACCCAACCTGCAAACATTAACCGTAGGTTTGGCGAATTTAAAATACGGAGTAGCCGCAGCCTCACAAACCCACTTTATGATGGCTGGCGCTTGTCTGTCGATTCTTCCTATCCTGGTTGTCTATATCTTTGCTAACAAGTCCTTTATGCAAATGACATCAGGCTCGCTTAAAGGTTAATGTTACCTACAATAATTCCCATATGGAGGTACCCACTTATGTCCAATACTCAATCCAGCATTTTAACGTCCAGCAAGCTCATTCATCGTCACCCGGCTAATCCGATTCTCGATGCTGCACGTGTTCCGTATCCAACCGCACTTGTGTTTAATGCCGGAGTGACGAAGTTCAATGGCAAATACGTGATGATTTTCCGCAATGATTACGGCTCTATAAGTGAGCAAACGATTGAACCTGCTTCTACTACAGATCTTGGGATAGCTTATAGTGATGACGGGATTCATTGGGAGGTCGGACCGAAGCCTTGCTTTAAACTGCGTGATCAAGAAATCATACGTGCCTATGATCCGCGCCTTACAGTTATTGATGGCCGCTGCTACATGTGCTTTGCAGTGGATACCGAGCATGGAATTCGAGGCGGTATCGCTGTAACCGATGATTTTGTAAACTTTGAAATCTTAAGCTTATCAACTCCCGATCTGCGTAATATGGTGCTGTTTCCTGAGAAAATCAATGATAAATATGTTCGTTTGGAAAGGCCATTTACCGTATACAGCAGGGGTGGGGTCGACCGCTTTGACACCTGGATTTCGGAGTCTCCGGATTTAAAATATTGGGGAAATTCCGATTTGCTGCTGGCTGTAGAGGATGTTGCTTTCGCTAATGATAAGACAGGACCTGCTGCACCTCCGATCAAAACTGATAAAGGGTGGCTGACTACGTTCCATTCGGTCGATCTTGACACGACAAGAGGGAAAAATGGCTGGGAGCCGACCTGGAAAAAAAGATATTGTGCTGGTATCATGCTGCTTGATCTCAACAATCCCCGGAAAATCCTCGGTATGTACAAGGAGCCGCTGCTTGCACCGGAAGCCAGCTATGAGGTCGAAGGCGGCTTCCGCAATAATGTCATTTTCCCCGGTGGTATGATTCTTGAAGATACCGGTGAGGTAAAGATTTATTATGGTGCGGCCGATACTGTGGTCTGTCTGGCTACCGCGCATGTCGATGATCTGCTTCAATTATGTCTGTCGCCACGCTAGAGTTACAAGGGAAAAGCTATAGAAGAGGAGAAGGAGAATGCTTATCATTCGCCTTTCTCCTATTTTTCGATTAAGGTGTTTAGAATCTGGATGATAAGGGTAATAAATCAAGATACATATCTAATTAATGGGTATTGTCTAAATTATTGTAAAATACGAATTTGAGGCGGCAAAAAAGTGAAATATGTAAATTTGGGACGGACGGGTTTAAAAGTAAGTAGACTTTGCTTGGGTACAATGAATTTCGGTCAAAACACGGAAGAGAAAGAAGCGTTTCGTATTATGGATGCTGCACTGGACGCGGGAGTCAACTTTTTTGATACGGCGAATGGATACGGCGGCGAGAAACGCGGATTCACAGAAGAAATCATCGGCCGATGGTTCGCCCAGGGTGGCAGTAGGCGTGAACGCGTTGTTCTGGCCACCAAAGTGTACGGCAATATGGAAGACCCGAACGATGGACCCAATACAGAGAGCGGATTGTCTGCCTATAAAATTCGTCGGCATCTGGCAGGCTCTTTAAAAAGGCTTCAGACCGATCATATTGAGCTGTATCAAATGCATCATATAGAACGCAATGCTACATGGGATGAGCTGTGGGAAGTGTTTCAATCGTTGGTTCAACAAGGAACCGTCGATTATATCGGCTCCAGTAACTTTGCAGGTTGGCATCTTGCATTGGCGCAAGCCGAAGCTAAGGCACGGCACATTCTCGGTCTGGTTTCTGAGCAGCATAAATACAGCTTATTATGTAGAGAACCGGAGCTTGAGGTATTACCGTCGGCACAGCATCACGGTATCGGGGTTGTGGCATGGAGTCCGCTTGCAGGAGGCCTGCTTGGCGGAAATGCGCTTAATCCGCAGAAAGGCTCCAGATCATCCCACGAAAGCAATGCGATAGAGGCTAAACGGACGCAATTGGAGCGTTATGCAGCACTTTGTGCGGAGCTAGGAGAAAGCGAATCGAATGTGGGCTTGGCATGGATTCTGGCGAATCCAGCATTAACTGCGCCGATCATTGGTCCAAGAACTCAGGAGCAGCTTGAAAATGCCCTTAGAGCTGTGGACATCGTATTGACTGAGGACACGATGGTCGAGCTCAATCAAATTTTTCCCGGCCCCGGCAAGCCTGCGCCTGAAGCTTACGCATGGTGAATTCATGTTAACCAATTACCGTTAATGGTTCGTTATCCAGCAATATGGTATTCATCCAAGGAGTCTTACACGACATACTGTGTAGACTCTGTTTTTGATTTTCAAGGGACACCTAACCGATTAGTTAATAAAAATTTGCTGAGAGTAACCTCATAAGGTACGATGGCAGTAGGGGACATCATCTCCTTATCAAGCAAGAAGGGAAATCGTATCTATGGATTTGAAAAAACTGCGTTATTTTATAGCAGTGGCAGAAGAACTGCATTTCAACCGTGCTGCACAAAAATTGAACATAACCCAACCACCCTTGAGCCAACAAATTCAAGGTCTTGAAGAAGATCTCGGAGTGAAGCTCTTTGAGCGAACCAAGAGACAAGTTCAACTTACGTCAGCAGGGGCGATATTTTTGGAAGAATCCAGAAATATTGTTGCTCAATTGGAGCGATCTATTAAAATAACACAGCTTGCGAGTCAGGGGAAAGTGGGACAGTTGTCTATAGCATTTGTAGATTCGGCAGCTGGCGGTATGATGGTCAACGTTGTCAAGAAATTCCGGGAACATTATCCTGATGTGCAGCTTACTCTAACCGAAATGACATCTGCCCAACAACTGAAAGCATTACATGATGGAAAAATTCATGTAGGTTTCCTTCGTTGGGCAGACCCGTCCCCAAGTATTACCTCTCGACTCTGCACTAACGAATCACTCGTTGCCGTATTACCCGAAATGCATCCATTAGCGATACATCCAACTCTTTCCTTATCTTCTGTAGCGAATGAACCTTTTATTATGTCTCCGCATCATATGGGGGCTTCTTTTCATGATCTCATCATGGAGGTATGCGAGCAGCATGGATTTCAGCCTAATATCGTACAGGAAGCTGTTCAAATGTATACCATTGTAAATCTGGTCGCTGCCGGTATCGGCATTTCAATTGTACCCTCATCGGTTTGTGTCTTCCAACGCAGTGGTGTCGTATTCCGATCATTTAACGAAGACACACCGCCGGTCCCTCTCTATGCAGCCTGGAAAACAGCTAATAGTGAAACCGTTCCGGCTCATTTTTTGCAAGTGGTAGAAGAAATGGCTGATAGTCACACAAGTAAACTTGTGAGCACCGTATGATCTTATCCGGTTTTGCTGGGATCAAACTCAACAACGTTATTTAAAATGTGATTTATTTGCCTCATGACCTCAGGATCAAGAGAGACACCAGCAGCTTTTACATTTTCCTTGACCTGCTCGGGCTTGGAGGCGCCAATAATAGCTGAGGATACTTGCGGGTTTTGTAGCACCCAGGCAATCGCAAGCTGTGGCAGCGTTAACCCGCATTCTTCGGCAATCGGTCGGATTCGCTCAACAGCCTGCAGGACTTCTTTACGCAGCCACTGTCCGGCCAAACGTTCGAAGAATGGTGAACCCGCTGTGGTAGAAGCGCGGGAGCCATCCGGTAGTGGCTTGTCTGGTGCATATTTACCGGAAAGAATACCTTGTGCCAGAGGGGACCAGACCACCTGACCGATGCCTTCACGCACACATGCGGGAATCACTTCGGCTTCAATAACACGCCATAGCATGGAATATTGAGGTTGACTTGCAATGAAGGGAACCTTGAGCTCCTTGGCCAAAGCCGCTCCAAGCTTGATCTGTTCTGCAGACCATTCACTGACCCCGACATACAGAACCTTTCCCTGCCGCACCAAATCGGATAAGGCCAAAAAAGTTTCTTCAAGTGGTGTGGTCGCATCAAACCGGTGTGCATAATAAACATCGATATAATCCGTTTGCAATCGTTGAAGCGAAGCATGGCAAGCCTCGATAATATGTTTACGAGATAATCCTTTATCGTTATGTCCGCTGCCTGTTGGATGAAACACCTTCGTGCACAGCTCGATCCCTTCACGACGTATCCCCTTTAAAGACACACCTAATACCGATTCCGCTCTCGTTTCCGAATAGACATCAGCCGTATCAAAAGTCGTAATCCCGCAGTCCAGAGCAGCGTGTACACATGCTTGCGCCGTGGTATCATCTACTTGTGCGCCATGAGTTATCCAGTTTCCCAATGCGATCTCGCTTACCCATAAGCCGCTTTTGCCAAGCTTCCGATAATTCATTCTTAATTCCTCCCTTCAACATAAATCACATTATTACAAGTGCCTTTCAATATTAAAAATATATAAAAGTCGCGTTATTAATTCGATAAATGAATTACTATTAAATGAATCAAAAGGTATACAAGTTTAAAGCTGTGCTACAAACATGTGTTGACACAAAAGTAATTAGGTGCCATACTATGTGTATGAACAATGATAATAAAGTAACAAATGACATTAACGCTATTCCCTCGCTTGTACAATCCAAGCGTCAGATTGATCGCTATAATCTAGATATAGACGCACAGGCTGTGCTCGTCGCGTCTAGGTTGATGGCAGCGGGAGCCAAGCTTGGACATGCTTCGGAGATTCATTTCGCCAGATTCGGTTTATCAACAGGGCGGTATCGTTTACTAGCTGATCTTGAAGATAACGAAGGAGAAGTGTTGCCCTCGCAATTGGCAGAGCATCTAGGTGTTACACGTGCTACAGTGACCGGTCTTATCGACACACTGGAGCGAGATGGCCTCGTTTCCCGGCGATCAAGTTCAGTCGATGGCCGTCAGAAAGCGGTCAAATTGACAGAGCAAGGAGCGAAGAAGCTCCGCGAAATGGCTCGCGAGCATTTTGCACGGCTGGAAGCTATGGTGAGCTTACTCAGTATAGCGGAACGCAGTGTATTTCTGGACCTGCTCGGCCGAGTTACACAAGGCATTTCAGCGCTTACGGACGAACCAGACGAACCAAAGGAAAATATCAGTAAGGAGTAGAACGGGCTAGTGAAGCTAGCCCATTTTCACTCTTATATAGTTAGCCTCCTAATTATATAGAGCTAACAGCAATTGCTGAACATTTTAAAAGAAGAAAGGATGGATGTAACTGAATGAACAAGACAGAATACCCGAGTAATACAGAAGGTCTTTACGACATCAAGACAGCTGGTTCTGGCGCAAAGACTTTTGTACTGTGGCGTGAGGTTGTAATGGCTTATGCATCTCCTGCCATTATGGCGGGCATCGGGGGATTGGTCACTGCCGACAAAGGACTCCAAATAGGGGCCTTGACCACAATCGGCGGAATGTCAGCCTTCATAGCCTTGATGCTTGGCCTTTGGTTACGCAGCCGGGGAGGCCATGTACGGTGGATCAACTGCACACCTCACTTGGTTGTGGTTGGGATGTTTGCGTTGATGGGGGCAGCATTTGGCCTATTCGCCGCTTGGACGACAACTAATTTACTGGGGATTATTATTCCGATGGAAAACTTGACCTGGGTCGATCGTGTCTGGATCGATTTCCCGTTATCCGGAGTGATTGCCAGCACGATAGTAACATGGCGATGGCGTCTTGCCGTCACAACAAATTGTTCATCCAAAGGAGAAGATAAAAAATGATAGTTATTATTGGAGCAACAGGTACGATAGGTAGTGCGCTTTTGAAACGTTTGATAGATCTTGGTGTGCCCGCCAGAGCGCTGAGCAGAGAGCCTGAGAAGTTGCGTGATCTGATCGGGGATAAAGGCCGATCGACAATCGAGGTCGCATCGGCCGATGCTTCCGACCCCGAATCGCTGCGCCAGGCGTTTGCAGGAGCTAGCCAGCTCTTCCTTGCCATGTCAAACAGTCCAAGACAAATCGAATTGGAGACTTCGATCATCCAGATTGCTTCCGAATCTGGAATCGAACACATCGTCAAAATATCCAGTCCTGCCTTTGAGAAGACCTCTCCAGTGGCAGTGGCGGGCTGGCATTACGAAATCGAGAAAACCTTGTGTGAATCGGGCCTAACCCACACTGTGCTGCGCCCCTATGCGTTCATGCAAAACTTACTGCGCTTTGCACCAACGATCACAACCCAAAATGTTTTCTTCGGATCCATGGGAGATTCTCTCTGTAACTTCATTGACTGTCGCGATATCGCAGATGTAGCTGCAGAAGTTCTAACCAATCGCGAAGTATCAGGCCAAATATATACGCTTACGGGTTCGGAGATTTTTAGCTATTCCCAGATCGCCGGTCAACTATCTACCCTGCTTAATCGGCCGATAAGCTACATCAACTTGGACCCACAAGTACTACTCAGCAATCTGATCGAACACGGACATATGCCTCCTTGGCTAGCGAACCACGTTGTGGAAATTCAAACCATGTCTACGGTAATACCGGAAAAGCCTACGGACACTGTAAAGCGCTTGCTCGGTAGAGATGCACGCAGACTAGACGCTTTTCTGTATGAGTATGTAGAAAATTTCCGGTAGGGGTTCCGCCTCAAGGCATCAAGTCAGGAATTTAAATTACCCCCAACAAGGAAATTATCTAATCTTCTTCCTTTTGGGGGTAACTACAGTCCTTTGGCTTATGAAAATGTAGGGCATTCGTTTCCTTTTCCCTATATCAAACCAGCAGATGTAACAGCCAGTATGCGATTAGCTCAAAGACTTGTTTTTACAACAGGTGCACATATTAGAAGGAATCTGTATCATCAGCTGACTTTTTTGCTGCTTAGCTTCGTGTATCGTTTCTTCTTTTTTAGGATGATTTTCTTCTTGAGCTTCATTACTTTAACTTTATTCAACACGCGAATGCCACGTTTCTTTCTTCGGTTTACCATCTTCTTTTTTGTTTTACGTTTAGGTATGGATTGAGGTATAGGTTGAGGTATAACTTCAACTAAAGTTTGCTCAAACGGCTCTGAACACTCGGGCTTTTCTGGTTCTGGGATGAAACCGAAGTTTACCAATTGAATATCCAGCTCTGACAGCTTCTCGACAATTCGTTGATTCGTAAAAACATGCAGCTCCTTAGCTCTCCCATCCGTCCATACTGAATACGCTCTGACATCATCGTCCACATAGCCAGGGTGACACATCAGCTCAGTGATACCATCAGGAAGATGATCCAGATAGCCGATTAAACGGTCAACACCGTCATCTGTATCGTAAGTATCGAGAATCAAGTAATCCGAGCTGCGAAAGATTTGTCTGTCTTCTATGATCAATGGATGGAGACGCATCGGAATTTGCAGACGAATTGAAAGGTCTTTCAAAGCGCGATACACGAGCTCCGAATCGATATGGATATGATGATGGGAGTCCAGATGGGTAGGATATAAACCACTGGCAATGAATCGTTTAAATTGAACTTCCAATTCGGTAATGATATGCGCTTCAGTCCATTTACTTCTATCCTTCGAAAAAACACCTTTAGGATTAACTAGAGAAGAAACCTTTTGTTGATTAGCAAGCGGTTTACCATAGGTTAGATTAAAATGTAAACCAACTCCCAATGAGGGTGTTTTCTTCGCAAGGGTAACGGCATCATGGAACCCAGGCATGTTGCACATTAAGGTTGTACTGGATACTGTACCCGCATGATAGGCTTCGATAATACCTTGATTGATACTTTGGGAAAGTCCAAAGTCATCTGCATTGATAATGAGATATTTTGTCACAACGAACCCTCCCTCCATATAATTAATAGTATTAATGATTTATCTGATTAATTGATTATTTTGCAATTCCTGAAGCAGGCATTCAGAGCCTACAAGCTCGGTTTCGTATTTATTATGCTATGTATTACGCTACTATCAGGGAAGGGTATCAACCTACTTGACTGTCCATTTTGCACCGTAGGTTTGGTTGGTTTCCAAACGGATTCGTATTTTTGCCGACAGTCGTACCCAGCGAGCAAAATTGTACTTTAAAACGGACTGTGCTACCATATTCTTGATTGCGACGAATTTGACGAATAGGAGATAGAGGATGCAGATTGTAGCTATTATACTTGGAGTAACTATCTTATCATTGTTATTGTTTTTACGTTATTATCCTGCTTTCGGAGCAAAGTGGTCTGGGGATAAGGTTGTCAATGAGGTGGATATTGGATCTAACACGATACCGGGAACAACCCTGTCCATCCTGAAGGATTTTATCAGAGGAAATCCGAATAGTAAGCCAAGCCAGCCTATCTCGATATTTCCTGCTGATCTTGGACGAAGTCAGGAATCGGGGACACGAGTTGTCTGGTTTGGACATTCGGCTTTTCTCATTGAAATCGATGGCAAGACATTGCTGCTGGACCCTATGTTCGGTAAAGCACCTACGCCATTTCCCTGGTTTGGTAATCAGAGGTACAGTAAGCAGCTTCCGATCGATATTGACCAGCTTCCACCGATTGATGCTGTCCTACTGTCACATGATCATTATGACCATCTGGATTACGGCTCCATCCAAAAGTTGAAGCATAAGGTTGGCAGCTTTTATACGCCTCGTGGAGTAGGAAGACATTTGGCAAGATGGGGTGTCGATCGGAGTAAAATCCATGAATTCAACTGGTGGGAAGAAACGGAAGTCGCTGGCTTGAAGCTCGTATGTACCCCAGCGATTCATTTTTCTGGAAGATACTTATTGGACAATAACTCGACCTTATGGTGTTCGTGGGTTATTGCCAGTTCGGAGCATAAGCTGTTTTTCAGTGGAGACAGTGGTTACGGACCCCATTTCAAAAAGATAGGGGATACCTATGGACCTTTTCACTTGACAATGTTGGAATGCGGTCAGTATGATGAGAGATGGCCAGCTATACATATGCTGCCAGAACAAACCGTTCAGGCACAGCTCGATGTGCAAGGTAAAGTGATGATTCCGATCCATTGGGGAGCTTTCAAGCTGGCCTTCCATGATTGGACGGATCCGATTGAACGTGTGATCCAGGCGGCCAAAGAACGAGGAGTAGCGATTGCCACACCAAGAATCGGTGAAGCGGTTAACGTAAATGCTTCACAGTATCCAACTGCTATTTGGTGGAAATCATACATATAGCATCCATACACTCGACATTCGTATACAAAATGTGAGCTTTACCTGCTGCAAAACGTAGATTTTGCAGTGTTTTTTTCACCAAAAAAATTACGCTAAATTGATATTTAGCGTAATTACACTTTAAACGAACGGAGATAATTGGTATGGACCGTATGTACCCCGATGAAGAGCTCCTGGAGCTGTTTGATATTTGGATGAAGGACCAAGGATTTACCGCTCAAACGCAAAAAGCTTATCTGGGTGACGTCCGATTATTTTTGGCTGCAGTTGCTCCTAAATCACTGGGTAAGCTGGAAGCTTTGGATGTGATGCGGTTTCTCACGCAGATGCGTCAGGGAGGAGCAGGGGATTCGACACGTAATCGTTATCTATCCTCGATTCGAACTTTTTTCAATGCATTAATTGAGCATAAATATGCGGACAACAATCCGGCGCTGCATTTAAAAAAATCAAAGGTCGAGAGAAACTCACTGCCTTCATATTTAGATGAGCACGTGCTGTCCGCTTTTTTGGAATCGATCGAAGGGAAATACCAGATTCGGAATGTCGCAATGTTTTTGCTGATGAGTTATGCGGGTTTACGAGTAAGTGAACTGCATCGATTGAATATAGCAGATTTTAACCGTTCCTCGCACATGCTGCAGGTATATGGGAAAGGGCGCAAATGGAGATCCGTTCCGCTGCCGGAATCCTTGGTTCAAATTTTGATCATGGCCTTGAACGAACGAATTGATCCAAGAAAAACAGTCGAGCAGGCGTTCTTCGTATCCCAATTTGGCCGCCGCATTTCCACCCGTATGATCCAAAAAATCGCGGAAGCGAATTTTGCCCAATTGAAGACCGAATTTAGTGAGCTGCAAGGAAAGTCATTCTCCAGCCACAAGCTCAGGCATACCTTTGCTACTATGCAGGTGATCGCAGGAACAGATATACGAACTCTGCAAGAGCTGCTCGGGCATGCCAGTATACAAACCACACAAATTTATACGCATGTGGGAGACAAACAAAAGCAGGAAGCGATGAATCGGGTTGTGCCTAAGCTGCCCAAATCTGTGCTGAGAGGGACTGGCGGTTGAGCACGATCATGCTTTGGGAGCTCCGATCACTCGATTGCGACTGGCGGCAATTCCGAAAATAAGCAGTAAGAACGTAATGACCAGCAGCAGGATCAGAGGCATGTACCATCCGTTGGTCACATCATGCAGATAACCGAATAGAGTAGGGCCGAGCGCGGCTAACAAATAACCGACTGATTGAGCCATACCGGATAACTCGGCTGCGTCATGCGCATTGGCTGTTCGCAGTCCGAAAAAGGTCATCGCCAAGCTGAAAGAACAACCCGCTCCGATCCCGATCAAGATCGACCACAGCAGAACCAGGTGATTCCCTGAAAGTAGTCCTCCAATACCGATGAAAAAACACAATGCTGTCGCAACGGTAAGCACGATTTGATTTTTCATGCGTCCAGCCAGGATGGGTACGATAAAGGTAAGCGGAAGTATTGCGAGCTGCATCAAGGAAAGCACCCAGCCTGCGGAATCCGAGCTCAACCCTTGGCTTTTCAAAATGTCTGGCAGCCAGGAAATGACGACATAAAAAAGCATCGACT
Source organism: Paenibacillus baimaensis (assembly GCF_025567575.1). Classification (NCBI taxonomy): domain Bacteria; kingdom Bacillati; phylum Bacillota; class Bacilli; order Caryophanales; family Paenibacillaceae; genus Paenibacillus; species Paenibacillus baimaensis. The sequence goes on from NZ_JAOQIO010000121.1 coordinate 122,018, forward strand.
GCAGTCCCATATAGATCGTCACCTGCCAAGCGAGTGTTGACTTCCATACATTCGTGCGTTTTTCGCTCGACTTCGTAATAAGTGCTTTATGCTGCTGACGCCCTAGCTGTGGTATCCAGATAAGAATGGCTATAACAGCTAACACACCCCATAGTCCCAATGCTCCCTCCCAGCCTAATCCCGTATGAGTAGCTATCGGAACACTGATTCCCGAAGCAATTGCACCGCTAAGATTCATCGCAACGGCATAAACGCCGATCATGACTCCAATTTGTAAAGGGTACTTTTCTTTAATCAGACTTGGCATCAGTACATTGCAAATGGATATGGCAAGGCCCAATAGAACCGTTCCGAGCAGGAGTAAACCGATATTTGATGCTGAACGGACAACAATACCAATAACCAGTAAAATTAATGATCCCAACAAGACAGGGGACATGCCAAACCGGCGAGCCAACCTCGGTGCCAGCGGTGACAATAAGGCAAAAGCAATTAACGGAAGTGTCGTGATCATGCCTGCTAATGTATTCGATAAGCCCAAATCATGTCGAATCGTCCCAATCAACGGTCCTACTGAAGTGATCGGGGCGCGTAAATTGGCCGCGATCAATATAATTCCAAGTAAAAGCAGCCATCCGGTAGAGGCTGAAGCCGCTTGAGCATGGAGTGTACGTGGTTGAGCTTCCATTTATAGGTCCTCCTGCTCGATGAAGTGTCTAACTTCTTTAATAAACTGCTGTACCTGCTTGGCCGCCGCATCGGGATCTTGCGCGAATATGGCTTCTACCAGCTGATCGTGTTTATCCAGCGGCAGGTTATCCGAGACTTGCTTCTTTAAAATAACGGTAATTGAATCCTGAATCGCTTCCGTAATATGCTCATACAGGTCAATCAGCATACGATTACCGGTAGATTCAACAATGGTCTGATGCAGCTTCATATCCGCGTCCACATATCGTTCCAAATCGTGTTGGTTGTACAATGTCTGGCATTCCTGTTGATAGAAGCGGATTTTCGCTAAATCCTCATCAGTACGCCTTTCAGCTGATAGCTTGGCAGCTTCTTGCTCCAGAGCATTTCGAACCTCCAGCGTATCCAATAAGCCGGATTTTTGGACACGTCGTTGAATAGCCGCACCAAGCGTGCTGCTAGAAGATACATAGGTACCATCACCCTGCTTCGTCACTAGCACCCCGGCATGACACAATGCTTTTATACCTTCACGTAATGTATTGCGGCTGACATTCAGATCATGAACCAGATCCGGTTCCGGCGGAATTTTGGTCCCAAGCGGCCAGACTCCGGATTCAATCATGGCTTCAATTTGAATAATGACTTGATCAACAAGGGTAAGTCGTGTCGTTTTTTGCAGCAAATTTAAAACCTCCAAACATAGGATGATTTGATGAATTGTATCTTAACATATTATATTTGTTTTGAAAACCCATAGACAGTAAATTACCGCGATGACTAATTACAAAATCAATTGAACAATGTTCACGAATGGGGTAAAATACTACAATTAGTAGCGTAATTATTAGGAACTTATTCATATGTCAATCATAGAAATTGAGGTATCAGAAACGATGAAAATGAGGGTATCCGCTGTACAGTATCATCTGCACACCATTAATAGTTTTGAAGAGTTTGCCAAACAAGTAGAACATTATGTCCACATAGCTGAGGAGTACGAGTCGGAATTTGTGTTGTTTCCCGAGCTGTTCACGACCCAATTAATGTCCATAGGTGACGAGAACGGACAACCGCTGCCAATTGAAGCACTGCCTGGTTATACTGAGGAATATGTGGACTTGTTCAAGGGGCTGGCTATGAAAACGGGCATGCATTTGATAGGGGGAACACATGTTACCTCTGAGCAGGGAAAGCTGTATAACACGGCCTATTTATTTTATCCGGATGGACGTATCGCCACACAGAACAAGCTGCACATTACACCTGCGGAAATCAAGGAATGGAATATGGGTGCAGGAGATTTGCTTCAGGTATTTGATACGGATAAAGGACGTATTGCTATTCTGGTATGCTATGATGTGGAATTTCCGGAAATTGTTCGGATGGCCCGAGCTCGCGGCGCTGATGTATTATTCTGTCCGTCTTGCACGTATGACCGTCACGGCTATCATCGGGTACGGTATACATGTCACGCACGTACGATCGAAAATCAGATTTATGTTGTTACCACGGGAACTGTAGGTGCGCTACCTACGGTTGACTTTATGCGCAGCAATTTTGGTCAGGCTGCGGTATTGACGCCTAATGATGTACCTTTTCCTCCTGGGGGTATTATGGCTCAAGGCGAGTTAAATGATGATATGGTGATCACTGCTGATCTGGATTTGCAGCTGCTTGCAGAAGTGAGAGAACGGGGTTCGGTGACGACATGGCGGGATCGCAGAACCGACCTGTATACGGATTGGTCGTAGACCGTAGACAAGGAGGCCATTTGAATTGAGCGAGGGCAAGGAAACAGCTGAATTAGCGGATCATCACAAGGATCGTTATTTCAAAGAGTTATTTGTTTATCATGGTGACAAGCCGCTGCGAGCGCTGATCCGAAACTATTCGTATGAAGATTTTGATGCGTTGATTCATATTCAACAGGAAAGCTTTCCTCCGCCTTTTCCGTCAGAGCTTTGGTGGAACAAGGAGCAGTTGAACGAACATGTGAGCAGATTTCCCGAGGGTGCTTTGTGTGTGGAGGTAGAAGGGGAGATTGTCGGGTCGATGACGAGTCTTCGAATAGATACCCATACGAAGCAGACGGGTCACAGTTGGGCAGAAGTTACAGACAACGGGTATATACGAACTCATGTTCCGAGTGGCGGCACGTTATATATTGTCGATATTTGTATTCATCCAAAATGCCGCAAGCTTGGTTTGGGCAAATGGTTGATGCAATCGATGTATGAGGTTACGGTACAGTTGGGTTTAGACCGATTGCTCGGTGGGGGTCGTATGCCGGGTTATCATAAGGTTGCCAGTGAGCTGACGGTACAGCAATATGTGCAATCGATAATGGATGGACAATGCAAGGACCCGGTTATCAGTTTTTTGATGCGCTGCGGCCGTACTCCGGTGGATATCGTTGCGAACTATTTGGAGGATGAGGAATCCTGCAACTACGGGCTGCTAATGGAGTGGCAGAATCCTTTTAAACGTAAGTGATAGACATGTGTGGTAATGAATTACATCAATAGCAGGGAGTGTTGAGGATGGATTTTGTACGAATTACAAGTATCGAGGACCCGAATTTTTTATTAATGCATGAGCTGATGAAAAAGGTATTTCCGCCAGAGGAGGTATTAGAGTATTCACTATGGAGGGAGCCGCTCGAGGATCCCGGCATTCGTGTATTTGTAGCTGTTCATAAGGGTGCAGTAGTTGGTGCGACTGAATATCGCTACTATGATGATCTGCAGGTTGCCATGACGGATTTCACGATTATTGGTCAAGCAGGTCTTGGCATCGGACGGTTCATGGCAGCTAAACGGATGGCTGATTTGCAGCAGCAGGCTGCGTTATCCGGTCGTTCGATGCTCGGCATGTTTGCTGAAATCTACGATCCTTATCGTATCGATGGTCATGAATTTGGCGGTATTAAGCCGATGGATCCGTATGTGCGCCGCGAGGTCCTTTCTCACTTGGGCTACCAACGACTGGAATTGGATTATGTACATCCTTCCTGGGAGAACAATGGTGAAGCGGTTGAAGTGCTGGATTTATGCTTCATGCCGATCGACGATAGCTGCACGGAGGTATCTGCCTCGTTGATTGTGCAGTTTCTGACACGCTATTATTCGGTCCTGCCTGATAAGCCGTTACAATGGCAGCAAATGATTGAAGGCTTGAAGCAGCGGGATACGGTAGCGTTATTTCCTCTATAAAACAGTAGTGGAGGCACCAAGAGCATGTATTTGTAAGGTGCTGCATTAAGACTTTCATTGAATTTTAAAAATATGCCCGTCGCCCGAGTTTTCGATTCTGGGCGGCGGGCTTGGTGTGTTGGGAAACGAAAATTCGAGTTATTTGTGTTACAATGAGGTCACCACTTGATCGATGATACCATATTCCTGTGCCTCTTCCGAGGACATGAAGTAATCGCGATCCATATCTTTTTCCACCTTTTCAAGCGGCTGACCGGTTCTTTCGGAAGTGATCCGGTTTAATCGTTCTCGAATACCGATAATCCGCTTGGCACTGATAGCAATATCACTGGCTTGACCTTGCGTTCCACCATGCGGTTGATGAATCATGATCTCGCTGTTCGGGAGTGCAAACCGTTTGCCTTTGGCTCCTGCGAGCAGCAGAATGGCTGCGAATGAAGCTGCAAAACCTGTGCATATGGTGTGTACCGGAGGCTTCACGAACTGCATGGTATCATAGATGGCAAATCCTGCTGAGGTAGAACCGCCAGGGCTGTTAATATAGAGACTAATTTCTTTCTCAGGATCCTCCGCAGCCAGAAATAGCAGTTGAGCTGTAATACTATTGGCCATCTGGTCATCAATTGCGGCGCCAAGAAATACGATTCGGTCCTTGAGCAGCCTTGAATAAATATCGTAAGAACGTTCGCCGCGACCGGTTTGCTCCACCACATAAGGCACATAATTGTTGTTCATTTGCTTACCTCCATTATGAATATTGGTTTGGTTATCTGCTTTCCATCAGCAAACGAATTCAATAAGGAAAAGGATACGGTGTTAATTTTTTTAGAAGCTGCGTATCCTTATTCAGGGTTCATTCGTTATCATATTGAAGCTATGTATTGTCATTAACCAGGCAAAGGAGAGAGCTGTATGATCTTAGCTGGTACCATAGAAAGCAAGGAACCAACAATAGAAGAGGCTAAAGGTACAAATTGGACAGAACTGCAGATGACCGTTAAAAGGTACTGTTTGTCGATTACGGGGTCCAGTTGGGATGCAGAGGATTTGGCTCAGGATACGTGGTTGAAAGCTACACGCGTACTTCAAGAGACGGGACATGCGAATCCAGAGGCTTACATGCTGAGGATAGCAAAGAACACGTGGATCGATCGAATGCGAAGAAACAGCAGCCTGTCCTTAATCCTCCAACAGGAGCAGCGGCAGACGATTATGCCGGATCATGGTATTGCTATGGAATTGGAGACTGTTTTTCTGGCGCTCATCAAGCATATGTCCGCCTTGCAAAGAACGGTTTTTTTATTGCGGGATGTACTTGGCTATTCGATCATAGAGGCGGCACAGTTGCTGCAAACGACAGAAGGTGCGATCAAAGCGGCGCTTCACCGAGCTCGTCAATCATTGAAAGCTGTCAGATCGGATCTGGAGCAAGATGTACTTGTTTTACCTGAAGAAGAGGGCTCCAAGGCATTGCTGCAGATGCTGGTAGCGGCTTATCAAATGGGGGATATTGCGGTGCTGGTAGAACTTGCTCAGCGGGATCAGCTTGAACCTGCTGTGGCAATTGGAATTGCTCGCAATCATCTTAAGTCCAGACAAACTTCTGCCTCCAAGCGTTATGCCAAGCTGCCTTCGCACACTTCACATTGCGTCAGGATGGCCGCATAATCAGTGTATGCAAGCAAATAGGAGGCTCTGGAAGCCGCTGGGCATGTGTACAGCACAAAGAGGCTGATTCCCCGAAAGCATGGTGGGGAATCAGCCTCTTTTTAATGATTAATCGCTTCAGCTGCGGCTATTTGGTCTTGGTCCTGCGTAAGCTTCTGTACTTTTTTCCATTGCTCCAGATGTTTTTCCAGATTGTCGACAAGCAGCTTCACGCTGGCATGAAAGCTTTCTTTATCGTTGTCATAAATATCCTCATAGGAACGGAGCACCTCATCAGACAGCGCGCTGTAGGAAGGAAGAGTGGCAAGTAATCGCTGCAGTGTACTATCAATAAGAACCTCTGTCACTACATTTGATGCCGCTTCCTTAACGGGCTCGCTTACTAAGCGTGCGGTAGATTGATGCGTGGATTCATTACCCGATTGATGCTCGGGATCGGAACTGAGTCCTTTTGCGGGTTCCGTCAAGCTTGCCGCTGCGGCTGAATTAGCCTCGGTTGGAGGTTGTTCGGGAGATCGTTTATCCGCTTTATCGGCCTTCGTCGCGGCTTTGGCCTCAGCTTGCTTCGATCTTTCCGCTCTATTTTGTTCAAATACGGACCACGTTTCTATAAGCTCATAGCCGGATTTATACAGCAGCTTCGCTTTAGTATTGTCGGAGATATCTCTATCCTTGAACAGCTTGGCGATTTTCTTGACATCACTCACTGACAGCTCATCCCTGGCGACCATCAGTGCCAAGGAGTCACGGTATTCAATCGGTAAATCCTTGAGAGGCAGCACCTGCAGCTCGGTGAGCTTGTCCTTCCTGATTTCCGTTCCGCTTACTATCAGCTTTTTGACAGCATTGCTGAATTTAAGCAGGTCACACTTGTTCTTGATATAGCTTTCTGGCTTACCCAGCTTACTGGAAAGATATTTGGTTGAACTGCTGAACTTCGGGTCCTTAAGCAGCTTATTAAAGGCATCCGCCTCTTCAATTGGTGAAAAGCCTTCCCGCGTCAAATTCTCGGCGATCTGCTCCAGATAAATTTCCAGTTCATCGGTCACATCCGAAACAATGCAGGGGATGGTGGGCTTACCCAAGGTACTGCATGCTTTATAACGGCGGTTGCCATAAATAATTTTATATCGGCCATCTTTAGTCGTTCTTACCTTGATTGGAGATAAAAGGCCAAGCTCTGCGATGCTGTTCATCAGCTCCTGCAAGGAATCCTCGTCAAATTGATAGCGGGGCTGATCCGTATCTTCATCAATTAAATATGTAGGTATTTGCACAATGTCCATTCGATTACTCCTATTCGTTCAATTAATTCGCCGGTTCGTGAGTCCGGTGGGGGCTAGCGTTATACCTACCATTATATAACATGGTTCGAGCTGTGAAAATGGGTTGCCTGCCAAGGCTCGAACGAGGTCGGAAAAATAAGCTCTCACAGCAGCAAAAAAGGAACGAAGCGGAGGCTCCATTCCTTTCCTTACATCTATGGATAAGTACGAGACCTGATAGGTTCTCATTCTTGCTTTAAGGGAAAATAGGTATCGAATACTTGTCACCTTGTGCGGAATACAGCAGTGCTTGGGAGCGGAACAGGTCGATACGCACTAAAGACTCCTTCAGGTTAGATATCGTTAATCGATTCTTCTGCAGCGCAGATAGCAAAGAAGGAATTATTTGTGAATCCGCCCCGAATAAAAATACCGGTACCGAATTTTCCTGGAATGAAATGTTAGTAGTTACCACCGATAAAAACCTCCTTAATTTGACATGTTATTTATTACACATATTGGAGGGAAGTGAAACAATAAGCATAGGCATTTTTGAGGGGAATTTGGACTGAACCAAGTGGAACTTATGTAGTCTTCCTCAAAAACTGCCATCAGCGGCGCATGTTGTATAAGCCGCATTTGGGGTTATTTCTGTTATCCCATCGAAAGTCCACCCGCAACAGGTGTATAAGTCCCTGTCATAAAACGAGCATCGTCACTTGCCAGAAAAGCGATAACTCCTGCAATATCTTCAGGTTCGGCTACACGGCCAAGTGGCGTGAAATTACTAATCATCATTTTTTCTTGTTCTGACAGGTAGGCGGTTGCATCTGTTTGCACCAATCCAGGTGCGACTACATTGGCATGAATGCCCTGTGGACCGAATTCCTGTGCGATGTATGTAGAGAACGTATCAAGTGCACCCTTTGCCGTACCATGAGCGATCATATGAGGGGAAGGATCCTTACCCAGCGTGCTTGAAATATAAATAATACGTCCAAACTGCTTCTCGATCATGAATGGGATAACTGCTTTTGTCATCTGAAAAGCGGCTTTTAATTCATCATTTAGTTTTTGCGAGAATGCCTCCCACGACATCTCGGCAAACGGCTTTGCTTGGAAAGACATATTTGCATTGCAAACCAATATATCGATGCGTCCCAAAGACTTCTTTGCCGCCGCGACAAGCTTTAACACCTGGTCCGGTTCACGAACATCGGCTTGCAGTGCAATAGCCTCACCGTTATTTACTCGAATATGGGATACTACTTCTTCAGCAGCATCCATATTCGATAAATAATTCACAACCACTTTTGCGCCCCGTGATGCTAATAGAATGGAGGCTGCACGTCCGATACCTCTAGCACCACCAGTAACGATTGCCACTTTTCCTTGAAGATTCATTGTTATTACCACCTTTGTCCGATTATTTATTTACCATTCAGACCATTATCCATTCTTATTGAGAACAGCGTGTTCGGAATCGAGATACAAAGCGGATATGTCCAAAGCCATTTTTCTAACCTCAGCAGCAATATGGGCAGGCTCCAGAATAATCAAATCGGTTTTATAATGAAGCAAAAAGCCAATGATCCATTTCCCATCAGGAAATGTGGTCCGCACAAGAAGTGAACCATCCGGCAGCCTTTCGATCTCATTTTCATCAAACCGATCCGCAGCGGACACTTTAGCCTCACCTGTGAATCGAAGGACAAGATCGACCGTCTGTTGATGTTGGGGCGTTCCCCATCGTTCATTCAGTTTAGTAAGTGTCATAGCCCGGCGATTGAAGGATTCATCCAGTACCTGCATATCCCGAAGACGTGAAAGCTTGAAAATCCGGTAATCCATGCGGTCCAAACAGTAAGCGTGCAGATACCAGGAATACTTTTTGAGCACAAGTCCCATAGGCTCGACACAACGTTCTGATTCTTCCCCTTGGCCGTCTGTATAGGTAAAACGGATTAACTTTTTGTCATTCACGGATTTTTGCAGAGACTCATATTTGCTTCGTTCGGTCTCGCTGTTTCTCCATGGGGTAAAATCGATTAGAACCTGATCGCGTTCAGCTAAACGTCCTTGTTCTGCTTGTGAGACCAGTGCCCCTACTTTATCAAGCAGCCGGTCTACATGGGTATGATTCAACGCTTGTGTCGACTGGAGACCACGCAGCGCTGTAAAGAGGGCAAGCAGGTCATCAAAAGATAACATCTGTCGGTCCATACGAAAGCTGTCCATAATTTCATAGCCGCCTTCTGTACCTGTATACGATACAATCGGGATTCCAGCCAGGCTCAATGACTCCAAATCGCGGTAAATCGTCCGTAAAGATACTTCAAGCCGATCAGCCAGCTCTTGCGCTTGCACACGTCTGCGGTTCAATAAAAGAATCGTGATGGCCATTAGCCGTTCGAGTTTCATTGCTGCACCTCCAATTTCGGGCAATATTACATTAATCATATACCATAATTCCCGACAACTGTGAGTCCAGATCCAATTTACAATGTTAATGTGAAGCGGAGTAACCATCCGTATCTGTCGCTTGAGCCAATTTCTCTCGACTCATAATGAAGGCAGCGCTTAGTGCCAATACTGCCGGGATGAGGCTCCATGCAAAGGTGCCAACGATGGAAGAGGATAGCCCCTCCGTAATCGTATTCAGTGTGTTTCCGTCCATCGATTGGCGGATTGCGGGATTCATCAGAACATAGGGGTCGCTAAAGTTGATATTCTTCGGTATATTCGTTCCACTACTACCAAATGCCTGCGTCAGCTTATCTGTTAGTGAGTGACTCTGAATGATGCCGAATATCGTAATACCAAGTGTCATGCCGAGCGAACGATTGAAGTTCTGTGTAGAAGTAGCCGCTCCTCGCTGTGCAGCAGGGAACGAATGAATGGCAGCGCTGCTGAGTACCGAGAAGGAAGCACCGATGCCCAGACCTACGAGGATCATATACACTGTGATTAGTAAACGCGAAGATTCCGTTGACAGTGTGGTTAGAAGTGCCATTCCGGCGATCAGGATGATAAGTGTAGGAATCAGGATGGTCCGATAGGGCAGCTTAGACATTAAGAATCCACCCACAGTTGCAGTTACGACTGACCCCACCATCATCGGAAGCAGTATAAGTCCGGCGTTCGTCGCAGTGCCGCCTAGTACGCCTTGAATGTAGATGGGTATGAACATGGATGCTGTTATGAACGTCGCACCGCCGAGCATCGCAACCAGATTGCTTGTCGCATAGAGCCGATTACGGAACATGCGGAATGAAATGATGGGCTCAGCTGCCTTTTTTTCTACAAAGACAAGCAAAATAGTAAGAATCGCGAAGCCTGCAAACAAGCCCAAAATTTGCGGTGATCCCCATGCATACGCTTTGCCGCCGAGCTCAACACCGAACATGAGGCAGATGATCGCTCCAACCAACAGGAAGCCGCCAAGAAAATCGATTTTCTGCTTGGAATGCTCTGTCGATTCTTTGTAGAAAAACACAATCAAGACGAACGCAATCAAACCGAGCGGTAAATTGATGTAAAATATCCAAACCCAATTCAAATAGTCGGTTATATAACCGCCGAGCAGCGGAGCGGCAACACTCGACATGCCGAACAAAGCACCGAACATGCCTGTCATTTTTCCTCTATTCTCAGGTGGAACGACATCGAACATGATCGTGAACGCTATCGATACCATCGCGCCCGCACCGATACCTTGTATCGCTCTGTAAGCACTAAGCTGAACGATCGATTCCGCCAATCCGCATAAAGCAGATCCAATCATAAATACGACGATACCGAATACAAAAAAACGTTTGCGTCCATACATATCGGACAGTTTGCCAAATATCGGCATGCCCGCCATCTCCGCCACCATATAGGCCGAAGTGGCCCAGACAAATTTATCGAGACCGCCAATCTCACCAACAATTGTTCCCATCGCCGTCGCCACAATCGTGTTATCCATTGAGGCCATCAGGATAGCGAGCATTAGTCCTGTAATGATAACCCCCATTTTGTTCTGCACTTGTTTCATTTGAATCCCGTTCCTTTCTGTTATCAAGTTGAATGGTGAAGCCGTAATTAAAGCAATCATAAACCATCCTTGTTGACAACAGTATGTCAGGAACGAGTTATCAAGTGAAAATAAGTGATGCACTTTTAGAACTTTCACAAGCAGGGGGAGGGAGTTGATTACATAACTATTATTATGTAAACTAAATATCGTTATTTGATTAGAGTAGTCGAGAGGCTGCTTTTTTGTAGGCTCAAATCGGATGTAATCTTACATGAAATGCAGCAAATCTGGTAAAATGATGATTATATCTTTTAATCAAGGGATGAGAATACAAATTAATGATACATAATATTAATAGTATTAACTAAATGGCTGTTAGGAGTTATATCCCTCAACCAGATACTGTAGAGAAATCATGATGAATACAATTGTCGCTAACATTGGGAGGAACGAACTATGAATATTGGAATTGATGCCGGAGGAACACTGATCAAAATCGCCTATATGGAGCACAATTCGCTCATTTTAAACAAATTTCCGGTTTCCGAGCTGGCTCATGTAGCAGATTGGATTAATGGGAGGGACAATGCCCGAATTTGTATGACCGGTGGAAAGGCTTCTGCGCTGCAGTCTCTCATCCACCTTAAAGCTCCGGAACTGGTTGAATTTGATGCTACCTGTAGAGGGGTGGAATATTTTTTGGAAAAGCTAGGTGTAACGGAGAGCCAGTATGTGGTTACCAATGTTGGCACGGGCACTTCGATCCACTTGATAGACAGCGGCCAACACCGACGGCTTGGCGGTACAGGAGTTGGAGGCGGGACCTTGATAGGCTTATCTCATTTGTTAACAGGGTTAACAAATTACGAAGAAATTATACAAGCGGCAGCTAAAGGATCACGTGACCAAATCGATCTAAAGGTCAGTCATATTTATGAGGGAGTTGAGCCGCCAATCCCTGGTGACCTGACAGCAAGCAATTTTGGACGTATTTTGCAAGGAGCTTCCCATCCTCCTTTTTCCAGAGAAGAGCTGTTAGCGTCTGTAGTCGGTTTAGTAGGAGAAACGGTTGCTACGGTTAGCGTACTTGCTGCCGGGCAGTCGGGGGCGACCACCGTTATTTTTATTGGTTCCTCGTTTATTGGGAATAATCTGCTTAAAGATGTGGTGCAGCGTTATACGAAGCTAAGAGGGGCAGCGCCTTTGTTTATTGAAAATGGTGAGTATGCGGGAGCTATAGGCGCTTGGCTGCATGAGGATTAAGGATGGATCCACACATAGAAAGGTACAGGATTGCTTTTTTATTAGTTTAGATATATACTGATAATAAGTTTAGTGCTAAACCAATATATGATTACCGTTATACAAGAGGGATGATGCTATTGTGGCAGACAATGAAATGTACGCTTTAAGCAAACGGGAAAAGCAGTTAGGCATATTGCTGTGGTTTCGGCTATCCCGCTTTTATAACCAAAGCATTCGTGAAACCAATTCGCATTTGAAAAAATGGGACATAACCGCAGCGCAGTTTGATGTGTTGGCCCAAGTGGGCGCGGCGGGACGTATCAGTCAGCAGGATTTGGCCGATAAGCTCGTCGTAACCAAAGGCAATATTGCCCAGATCATTCAAAAGGTTGAAGAGCTTGGGTGGATTACGCGTGAACAGGATTGGAAAACCAAGTATGTATCATTAACAGCAGAGGGTAAAGCCTTATTCGATGATGTTGTTCCTATGCAGGAGCAATTCCAGGCGGCTCAATTTAACAATCTGAATCCTTCGGAACAGAAACAACTGCTGGATTTGTTAAAAAAACTAAAATCGTAAAGGATGGATCAACATGAACGTTAAAGGAATTCATCATTTATCGGCTATGACTGGGGATGCACCCGGCAATTTCAAGTTCTATACCGAGGTTCTAGGTATGCGATTGATCAAAAAAACCGTCAACCAGGACGATACATCAGCCTATCATTTGTTCTATGGGGACGAACGGGGCAATCCAGGAACCGAGCTAACGTTCTTTGACTTTCCCGGCATCGGTCCGACTCGTGCGGGAGCAAGCAGCATTTCGGGTACTTCCTTGCGGGTACCGAGTGACACGGCGCTGAAATATTGGCTGGACCGTTTTACAGAGCATGGCGTCAAGCATACAGCCATTACAGAATTTGCAGGCCGTAACGTTATTTTCTTCGAGGATCCGGAAGGTCAGCAGCTCTCGCTTGTTTCCGATGAGACAAATTCAGGCGTGAAGGGCGGTATTCCATGGGATCAAAGTCCGGTACCTGCCGAATTCGGTATTATTGGACTCGGACCAGTAAAGCTTACAGTTCGCAAGCCCGATTCTACACTGGCCGCTCTCAAGTTGATCGGCTTTACGGAGAAGAATCGAATCCCTGCATTGGTTAAAGGGCAAGAAGATATAATCGTTATGCAGGTAGGGGCAGGGGGATCAGGTGCAGAAGTGCAGGTTGAGCCACGCAGTGATCTGTCAGTCGCCGCGCTTGGCAAGGGTGGTGTGCATCATGTGGCTTTTCGCGTGGATGACAAGGAAGAATTGCTTAGCTGGATTGAGGTGCTGAATAAAGCGGGATTACGTAATTCCGGATTCGTGGAAAGATATTATTTCCGTTCCTTGTACTTCCGTGAACCTAACGGTATTTTATTTGAGTTGGCAACAGACGGTCCCGGATTTGATACAGATGAGCCTTTTGAAACCTTGGGTGAATCTCTAGCTTTACCGCCGTTCCTGGAGGATCAACGCCAATCGATTGAAGCTAACCTGAGGCCACTTTCTACCAAGCGCACAGTTTAAGTACAATATACCGAAGATGCAGACCCCTGAATATAAAGCTTCAGGGGTTTTTAATTACCCTTAATGCGATTGAACTTACGAGTGATGCTTTATTATTAACGGGAACGGTTCGTATGATTCAAAGTAAACAAATAATTGTATAGACTTGCATGCTTCAATTCATCTAAGATGATCCCAAATACGGTGTCTCGATAAATACCAGCTGGCAGACCAAACCATATTTTTCGATATTTCTCGACTGCAGACAATTCACCTCGAAGAGCCCTCTGTAATCCTTCGATATAGGATTCTACCCGCTCATATTTTTCATTGCTGATGCCTGTTATTTCATGACCTGTTATCTCTTTATACATACCCCGGAACATACGATTATGACCGCGTTCATCATCACGTATTGAAGCAATTATCGATGATTGCTCTGAGTTTGGGGCCATTTTGATAAGTTCATCATAAAATAACTCATCATTTCGCTCACCTTGGACGGCTTCTCTTATTAAATTTAGTGCTTGCGTGGTAGATACGGACCAGACTGGCTTAAACGTGGATCTACTCCAATAAGGATTGACCACATACATACAATAAACCTCCAGTTGTTCATTTTATGATTTGATAACAGACTATGTGTAAATGCCTAATTGGGTTACAGGTCTCTCGTTATGCGATTCCATTGTCAGCGATTAAGGATCATGCCAGTCAATCAGTATCGACAACCACAGCTTTTAAATTTATAATGTAATTCGTGCATAAATTTAGAAGAGGGGGGTCGCTAATGGGTATCGAAATCGAAAAAAAATTTTTATTACCAGCGTTCCCGCAGGCTGAGCTGGATCAGGCGAATGTTACGTTGATTTCAAAGCAAACGATTTATCAAACTTACCTGGCTTTTTCCAAGGATGAGGAAATCAGGGTACGCCAGCTGATAGATGTTGACGGAACCTGCCACTATACGCATACATTTAAGTCAGGACATGGCATGGTTAGAGAAGAAATCGAATATACCATTTCAGAGGCTATTTATCAGCAATTATTGTCTCGTTCAGGGTTGGTTCCTTTGGAAAAAGTGCGTACTTCGGTGGATCATCAAGGTACTTTATATGAAATAGACGAATACAAGCAAATAGCGCTTGTGGTTGTAGAGGTCGAGTTTCCGGATCTCCATGCAGCGCAAAGGTTCGAAGCACCGGATTGGTTTGGTAAGGAGCTTGGACAAGAGGAAGAATTCCGCAACAAAACGCTGTGGATCCAGCTTCAGACATCCATCTAAGGATCGAGCTGATTATCGAGAAGTTGACTTTTCTACGAAAAGTCCTGAGGAGGAATAACGATGTCTTTAATCAAAACCTTAAATTCCCAAGATGAATTCGTTGGGTTTTATCTCATCAAGGAGCTGGAAATCAAACAAACCAATTCCACGCCCGCAAAGGATTATCTGGATATTGTTCTGTGTGATGCGACCGGACAGCTTCCGGCAAAATACTGGGATGCCAGTACGACCGATAAGGAGACTTTTTTTCCTATGGGACTGGTTCGTGTACAGGGTTTGGTACAAACCTATAGAGAAAAGCTGCAGATCAAAATCATCAAAATACGCAAAGCTACCGATGATGACGGTGTATTCCTGACTGATTTTATCCGTTCGGCACCGATCCGTCCCGTTGATCTGATTTATACGATCAAGCAGGCCATGGACAGTATTCAAGACAAAGAAATGCATACTATAGTTTCATTCTGTGTGAAAAAGGTTGAAGAGAGGCTGATGCATTACCCTGCTGCCAAAACCCATCACCATGCCTACTTTGCGGGCTTGGCCTATCATATGGTTCGCATGCTCGAACTGGGTGATTTTATTTGCAAGCAGCGGCCATTTTTGAACCCGGATCTGCTTACTGCTGGCATAATCCTTCATGACATTGCCAAGCCGGAGGAAATGACCGCTCAACTCGGGATCGTATCCGAATACAGCGTCCATGGCAAGCTGTTAGGTCATATTTCAATGGCTTCAAACTGGATTACAGAAGCAGCTATTCTTTCCAACATAGATTTAAATTCGGATCGTGTTCTGGCGCTTCAGCATATGGTCTTGTCACATCATAACTCTGGTGAGTGGGGCAGTCCTGTACAGCCTCAAATTCCAGAAGCGATTGCTCTTCATCATATTGATACCATAGATGCCAAGCTTCAGATGGTTGAGGATGCACTGGATACAACCCCGGAAGCCGAGAATTGGACTCAATCGATCCGTGGATTAGAAAATAAAGCCATCTACAGGATGAAATTATAAAAAGATGAATTCAGACTATTCAGAATATTTCTTTCATCAATAAGATTACATAACAAATATTATGTAAACTAATAAAACGAACCTTTATAAAATCGATGAGATGGTTATAATAAAATCGAAGTAAAAGAACTGTCCTTCATGATATGCAAATAGCAATAGCAGCCCAGATTGGCTGCTATTTGTTGTGTACATTAATTTCAATCAAGTGGAAGGGGCTATCAGGTTGTTGCAAACGGAATTAATTCTCCCGAGTTTTGATGGGCCTGAAGTATGGCAGCAAGCAGCCCTGGAAAACGGGCTTCGAGATCTTCGGTGCGAATCGAAAGGAAGCGCTGTGTTCCTTGCATACGGACATGAACAATCCCGGCTTCACGCAGTGTACGGGCATGATGGGAAACCGTTGACTTCACGACGGGAACATCAATATCCCCGCAGGTCCGTTCGCCGGATTTATATATCGTATCGACAAGATAAAGACGGATTGGATCACTTAGGGCATAAAGGACGGAAGACAGATGGATATCGGCTCGGTCTGGATGAAATAAAATTTTCATTTGAGATCCTCCTTTATTCTACAAAAACTGATGATTGCATTTTATCATATCTCATGCTATATTTCAATTGTTCGATTGTAATAGAACTATCAAATACGAAAGAGGGTTCCCGATGTCAACAACATCTATTCCGTCATCAGCCACAGAAGCTGCTAAGCCCTTCCTGAAGGAAGGCAAGGTGACATTACTGCTTGGATTTTCGATTGTTCTTGTCATCATGAACACGATGATGTTTAACTTGGCGCTGCCGGATGTATCGCGCGCATTCGGGATCTCGACGGCTTCAACCTCATGGATCGTAACCGGCTACTCGATCATATTTGCGATTTCAACGATTACGTTCAGCCGACTGTCTGATTTCATTCCGATTCGCCGTTTATTTATTATCGGACTTGTCTTGCTTGGAGTCGCCGCGGTCGGTGGATTTTTCAGCAGTAGCTTTATACCGCTACTGATCGTTCGCATTGTGCAGGCATCTGGAGCAGGCTCTATTCCAGCTCTCTCGCTTGTTCTGGTAACGCGTTATATTCCTTTGGAGCGGCGCGGCAAAGCCATGGCAACCGTGATGTCTGCTGCCGCACTGGGTCTGGGTCTTGGTCCCGTAGTTGGTGGGGGAATCGTGGAGTACTTAGGCTGGCACTATTTATTTGTAGTTACTGCAGTTGTGCTCGTTTTGATTCCATTTTACTGGATGCTTCTTCCGAAAGAGCAGCCAGCTAAAGGCTCCTTAGACGCGTTAGGCGCGTTTTTCGTGGCGGTAGGGACTACAGGACTGCTATTATTTCTAACGAACCAATCCTGGACAGCACTGGCAGCAGGATTAGCCGCGCTTGCTCTGTTTATTATCCGGATCAATCGGGCAGCAGATCCTTTTGTGCAGCCGATATTGTTCCGTAATCGTGCGTACTTGACGTTAGGCGCAGTCGGAGTCGTGACGTATCTGTGCAGCTTTGCAACACTGTTTCTGATGCCACAAATTCTGGTTCACCGGTTCGAGCTTAGTGCGAGCGTCTCCGGACTTATCATTTTCCCTGGTTCCTTGCTCGCTATGATTTTATCCCGTCGAGTGGGTCGAATTATCGATAGCTACGGCAATGGTGCTATTATACGATATGTACCCCTGTTAGTACTCGTTTCTGTTGTACTGTTCGCTTTATTTGCCAGCACCTCATATATCGCTGTCATGTTTATTTATATGCTGCTCAGCGTTGGTTTTACTTTCCTGTCAAGTGCCATTTCCAATGAAATGTCGCGAATATTACCGAAATCACAGTTGGGTTCGGGTCTTGGGCTGTTCCAATTGCTTCAGTTCTTCAGCGGGGCATTCGGGGTGGCTATAACGGCCAGTGCTTTAGTATGGCAGAAACAATTACCGCTATCCATCGCTTACGGCAATATTTATTGGGGATTGACGATCATCGTGCTTGCTTCAATCGGTTGTTCGTATCTGTATCGTCGTTATAGCTTGCACTCTGTGCAGGAATCTGGATAAATGTGGATGTTTCACGAAACTGCTTATAAAGTTCGCTAATCAATAGACGTAAACAAAAAAAGATTACATAATATATATTATGTAATCTTTTTTTGTTGTTCTATTTTTGTTCGTATGCAGGAACGACATAATCGAATAGTGATGAACAGACTTTCTGCATCTGATTATGGATTGAACTTTCCATCTATAATACTTTCACTCAAGGGCCTACGGCCATTCGGTTGTTCTTTATCCTGAAAGCTCTCATGAAGTGTTTCCTTCGTCCCAGGATAGCCGAGTGCAATTACCGCATGCAGTTCGATTTCATCCGGCACATCCAAAACAATACGGGCCTTGTCTTTATCATAACCACCCACCGCACGCGTCGTAAGACCAAGTATTCGTGCCTGCAAAGCAATAGATGCCCAAGCTGCCCCAGTATCAAAGGCATGCGAACGATTCGGCTCTCCATCAGCTCGAAGCTTATCGGAGGCCAACAATACAAGCACCGGGGCAAAGTCAGTCCAAAGTCTGTTGTTCGGTCTGATAAACTCCTCAAATCGTTTCCGCTGCTCTGGAGTCCTGGCGACAATAAAACGCCATGGCTGCAAATTACTCGACGATGGAGCCCAACGGGCAGCCTCCAGAATTGTATACAGCACATCGTCCGGCACACTACGAGTTTCATAAGAACGCGAGGACCAGCGATTTAAAAACAATGGATAAACCGGGTAATCAGCCTTACGGGTAGCGTCAACTTCAGGTAAAATACTTTCTACAAATACAGATGTAGTCATACTTGATCCCAGCCCTTTCTCTCATTCCATATAATAATTTAAAAAGAGACCTCCTGTATAAGGAAGTCTACGAAAATACGGTCGACTATTGTGTTTAAATCATAGTAATCGCATGTGATTAATAAATTAATGGTATCAATTGGAATTGAAAATGTCAATGGAATTTTTAATTGACAGTTCATGAATGGATTGCTATATTCTTATTATTCATATCGGAATAATTAATTATCTTCATATTTTAGAAACTTCTGGTATTTCAGATCATGTTTGGACACCGTTAAAACGGAGACATAGATATCCCTTTTATATTTTTATTTCAAATTCTTTTAAAAGAAGGAGTGAGCTGTATGGGAAATGCCGTTGTTGTGAAGAAAGATTTTCGGATTGATCTGGAAAATGAATTGTTTATTCGAGGAGAGGTTACGCTTGTTGAGGAACAGATCAAAAAACCGATTTTGGTAATCAGCCATGGGTTTAAAGGATATAAAGATTGGGGATTCTGGCCTTATGTTGCAGCTTGGTTTGCAGAACGCGGATTCTACGTCGTACATTTTGACTTTTCACGTGTAGGTGCCCTGAACAGTGGAGCCGATGAGGCTTCCGTTCAAAAACTGAGTACAGTGTCCAGAGAATTATCTGATTTGGATGCTGTATTGGCTCATCTAAGAGAGCACAAGCTGCCTTTGGCTGAGCAAGCCGAAACAGAACGTATCACCCTGCTGGGGCACAGTAGGGCAGGCGGAAGCAACATCATCTTCGCCGCTGAGCATTCATATATTGGCTCAGTTATCGCCTGGAACGGCGGACCTCCTCCAAAGGCAGCTGCCGGAAACCCGAACCTCTTTATTAATGATGATGTGGAGCATAACAAGCAGAGATTCGACACAGCTCGTCTTCTTGCATCTCTTGCAGCTCCAGTGCTTATTATCCAAGGAGGCAAGGATCGGGAAGCTTTGCTTGAGGGTCAGCGACTATTGAAGGAAGCAGCTCCAAATCAAACCTACGTCAGCATACCCGATGCGGATCATTCTTTTGGAGGAGAGCATCCATTTCATCACACAACCCCGTATCTGGAGGAAGCATTAGAAGTTACGCATAGCTTTATAACAAAACATTACTAAAATGTTGAATTAGTTGGTATTTATAAAATAGGCTGACTGGAACACCAGAAGCATGGACTTTAAGTCCATGCTAATTTTATGTTATAACGAGAGGAAGGATTAAATGATGAAAGCAGATATTACATTTGATGATGCCTTGGTGAATGTTAATTTGATGGGAACCGACCAGAAGCAAATACCTTTTTTACTAAATGCGCTTAAGAAGAACACATTAACTGTATCCAATATAGAAAAACCTCTTGTGAAAATAGATTTATTTGACTCAGAAGCTTTTCTTTATTCTCTTGATGGAAACAAGTATCGTATTCCTATATTTTGAAAGCTGGCTTTTGATAGATGAGCTTCCAGGTCACTGTTCAAGTGGAATCAGGAAATATTGTTATAAAGCTTGCTAAGCAATAAGAACAAAACAACAAAAAGATTACATAATATTTATTATGCAATCTTTTTGTTGTTCTATTTTTGTTCGTAAGGAGGAATCTATGAACATGTATGGTATGGTAGGAGTAGCGCTAGTGTAATAAACGGAACAGGCAGTTGAAATCCGTATAGGCTAGCTGTATATTTTAAACAACATGAATCTCAAGCAGCTTGAGGTTCACTCACAATAATCAGAGATTGGAGCCGTTTCATGAGTTATAGCAATTTGGAAGATTGCATCATCGATTTAGAAAAGAACGGACATTTGATCCGTATTCAAGAGGAAGTCGATCCTTATCTGGAAATGGCTGCGATTCATATGAAAGTATATGAGGCGGGCGGCCCTGCATTGTTGTTTGAAAATGTGAAGGGCTCGAAATTCCGAGCGGTATCCAACCTTTTTGGTACCATAGAGCGCAGCAAGTTTATTTTCCGGGATACGTGGGAAGCTGTACAGAACGTAATGACTCTACGTAATGATCCTATACAAGCGTTAAAAAATCCACTTACCCATATCAATACCGGGCTCGCAGCCTGGAAAGCTCTTCCTATGAAAAAATCCGAAAGCTTACCAACTGGCTTTCAAGAAATCAATATATCTGACCTGCCGCTCATACAACACTGGCCGATGGATGGCGGTGCTTTTATCACCTTACCTCAAGTGTATACGGAGGACCCGGACAAGCCAGGTATTATGAATTCCAATCTGGGTATGTACCGTGTGCAGCTGAGTGGCAATGACTATGAGATGAACAAGGAAGTTGGTTTGCATTATCAGATTCATCGCGGTATTGGCATCCATCAGGACAAGGCGAACAAACAAGGAGTCCCTTTAAAAGTAAGCATCTTTATTGGTGGACCTCCGGCACATACCTTGTCGGCTGTCATGCCCTTGCCGGAAGGGTTAAGTGAGATGACCTTCGCCGGATTGCTTGGAGGACGCCGGTTTCGCTACAGCTATGCTGAAGGACATTGTATTAGTCTTGATGCTGATTTTGTCATAACCGGAGAAATTCATCCAGGTGAAACGAAGCCAGAGGGCCCTTTTGGCGATCATTTGGGTTATTACAGTCTGACTCATCCATTCCCGCTAATGAAAGTACATAAAGTGTATGCGAAGACCGATGCGATATGGCCGTTCACTGTAGTAGGTCGTCCACCGCAGGAGGATACGGCATTTGGAGAACTGATCCATCAGTTAACTGGTGATGCAATCAAGCAGGAAATCCCTGGTGTGAAGGAGGTTCATGCTGTTGATGCCGCCGGCGTTCATCCCTTGCTTTTTGCAATAGGCAGTGAGAGGTATACACCATATCAATCGGTGAAGCAGCCTACCGAGATATTGACTATCGCCAATCGTATTTTGGGAACCGGACAGCTGAGCCTGGCCAAGTATTTATTCATTACAGCTGAAGAGCAGCAGCCTGTGGATACGCATCATGAAGTGGATTTTATAACGTATATCCTGGAACGAATTGATCTACATAGAGACATTCATTTTTACACCAATACAACTATCGATACCCTTGATTATTCAGGCACCGGGTTAAATAGCGGCAGTAAGGTCGTTATCGCAGCATATGGAGATGTAAAAAGGGAATTATGCACAGAGGTCCCCGAAACTCTAAAGCAATTAATTGGGGGAGGGCAGGCACACTTGGTGATGCCAGGTGTCGTAGCGCTTCAAGGGTCTGCATTTATCGATTATGCTAATGAGCAGCTGTACATCCAACAATTGTGTGAGGCTATTCAGGCAAAGGGAGCTATTCCGTCATGCCCTATGATTATTTTGTGTGACGATAGTCCGTTTATGAGCGCGACCATCAACAATTTTCTATGGGCGACATTCACACGCAGCAATCCTGCCAAGGACATTTATGGTGTGAACAGCTATTATGAGAATAAGCATTGGGCTTGTGACAATATGATTATTGATGCCCGGATTAAGCCGCATCACGCACCTCCGCTCATAGCCGATCCAACGGTTGAGCAAAACATCGAGCGTTTTTTTGCCCAGGGTGCCAGTTTGGCTCCATTCAAATAACGGTAAGCTCAAATACTTGACCATTCTCGGCTTTTGAGAAACGTTCAGATGGTTTATACTGATGTAGAAATGAGAAAGCTTGTACGCGGTATCAACCCTATTCAAGTAGATGACTACGTAGATCGTTATGCTTGGCAAAACATGAAGGAGGATTGCATTTATGGAAAATCGTAAATTTGGACAAACCGGACAACAATTTCCCATTCTTAGCTTTGGGGCCCAACGTATCGTCGATGAGCACAATTGTACCGAAGAGGAAGCGATCCAGATTGTAAACAGAGCCATCGATGAAGGCATTACCTACTTTGATACCGCTCCGATTTATTCTAAAGGACAATCCGAGGAGCGACTTGGGTTAGCTTTGGGCAGCCGCAGATCCAAGGTGTGGATTGCAACGAAGACGATCGACAGAACCCGCGACGGTTCCTTGCGCTCCATCGAAGCCAGTTTGAAACGGCTGCAAACGGATCATGTCGAGGAATGGCGTCTACATGATGTAAGAACGATGGAGCAGCTTGAGCAGTGCTTTGCCAAGGACGGTGCCCTGCAGGCTTTAATTGAGGCGAAGGATCAAGGAATCATCAAGCATATTAGTATAAGCGGACATACGAATCCGAATGTACAGCTCGAAGCGATTGAACGTTTCCCGTTTGATAGCGCACTGGTTGCTTTGTCTGCCGCGGATCATTTCATCTACAGCTTTGCTGAGGAATTTTTACCAAAAGCGAACAAAAAAGGCATGGCCATTATCGGGATGAAAGTTATCGGTCTCGGAAGACTTGCTCAGTGGTACGAAAAAGCATTGCGATACACATGGTCGCTGCCTATCTCGACAGCTATCATCGGTATGGAATCGATGGAGCAGTTGGAAAACAACTTAAAAGTCGCCAATAGCTTTGTGCCGATGACCGACTTGGAGCGGCTTGAATTTTTCAAAGAAATAATCCATATGGCCAACCCGGATGTGCTGCGTTGGAAGGCCAAGGATTGGAGCAATAAGGAAGAGTGGGCTGAACGTCTCTAATCCAGTTCAGATAAACGTTCGCATCTTAGCATAAAACACAAAGTCCCGTTTATTCTCCGTCGGGACTTTTTGCTGTGTTCTGCAGCCATTATAGTCAGAATTTGATCTGGCCGCCGGTAACCTTTAAACTATAAAAGGTTGTACATAAAGAAAAGGAGCTGAACTAAACTGGAAAGTACCTGGATTGCTATTATTCTTGGAATTGTTGAAGGGCTTACTGAATTTTTACCTGTATCTTCTACAGGGCACATGATTTTAACAGCAGATCTCCTGAATTTCGTCGGAGAAAAAGCAAAAACCTTTGAGATTGTCGTACAATTAGGTGCTGTGCTGGCAGTCGTAGTCTTGTATTGGCGCAAATTAATAGACATCCTGCGTGTGGGCTTTGGACGACGGGGGTCACAGTCACGATTGAACCTCATCCACATTGGCTTGGCTATGCTCCCTGCCGTTGTTATTGGCTTGGCGCTGCACAGTACGATCAAAAAATATTTGTTCGGACCCTCAACTGTGCTCATTAGTCTCATTGTCGGAGGACTTCTGTTAATCGTTGCTGAAAAAGTAAAGCGTGCCATTACCGCAGATACGGTTGATCAGATTACCTACAAGCAAGCATTAGGGATAGGTTTTTTTCAATGCTTGGCTCTCTGGCCAGGCTTCTCTCGCTCAGGTTCAACAATTTCAGGAGGAATGCTGCTTGGAACGAGCAAAAAAGCAGCAGCTGAATTTACATTTCTCGTTTCCGTGCCGATGATGTTCGCTGCGACAGGACTTGATTTATATAAAAGCAGAGAGTTTTTGTCGATGGATGACTTCGGAATGTTTGCAATCGGGTTAGTAACCGCATTTATTGTGGCATTGGGTGCAATCGTAACCTTTCTAAATTTGATCAAAAGACTTCAATTGACCTGGTTTGCTTACTATCGTTTTGCGCTGGCTATCTTGTTTTATTGGTTCGTTATCAGGTAATGGAGGGACCGTCCTTTATTGAAGGGCGGTTTTTCCTTTTTTTCGGTCATTTTAGGACTCCTCACCAGATTCAAAATCAGCTATAGTAGAACATAGCCATATTGGTTTTCTTTGTATTGACCATTTGAAGAAAAGAGGCAAGCTAATGAATCATAACGACCCTAGCCATTATGAATATCCCAGTGCAATTCAAAAGCGTGTGGATGAGCTGCTGCAGCTCAATCCGCCACTAACCGCACGAGATGACCTGCAAAGCTTTTGGCAAACAACCTTAGACACGTTTAAAGCGAAACCATTGAAGGGCCAGCGTGAACAACGGCCAAGCCCCCAGCCTTATATTGACACCTATCGGGTTACTTATGAGGGCTTTGATGGCACACCGATTCATGGCTGGTACCTGATACCGAAGTTCGCACGACAAGATCATCAGGCAAAGCTTCCTTGTGTCGTTATCTATCAGGGCTACTCCGGCGGAAGCGGCTATCCGGAGGCTTACAGTCAATGGCTGCTGATGGGAATCGCCGTATTTGCTGTCGATGTCCGTGGACAAGGGGGAGAAACGGGCAACCAGCTTCCACAATCGTTCGGCATGACCAAGGGCTGGATCACACAAGGCATTTTGGACAAGGACACGAGTTATTACAAAGCGATTACGATTGATAGTCTGAAGGCTGTAGATTGGGTGAGTGAGCAGCCGGAAATTGACTCCACCAGAATTGCCATCGTCGGAGGCAGCCAAGGAGGCGGATTGGTACTCATTACAGCGGCTTTAAGTGATAAGCCAGCGGCGGCAATTGCCAATATTCCAAACATGTGCCATATGGATCATGGCTTGCTGCATTCAACAGGCTCCCTCACGGAAGCGGCCGCGTTCATCGCCCAATTCCCGGACAAATTAAATCAGGTGCTGGAAACACTCAGCTATTTTGATATGTTAAATATGGCGCACCAGATCAAGATACCGATTATGATCTCGGTTGGACTCAAGGACACCGTTTGTTTGCCGGAAACGATATTCCCTGTATACAACCGGATACGCAGTGAAAAGCATCTCCATACGTATCCATTCACCGGACATAACGTAGTAGCAGGGCATAATCGTCTCATGCTCAATTTTATAGAAGAAAAATTACTTAACGATACTAATCATTAACAACATGAAAGCTCCAGACCTTTGGCGAGAACAAAGGGTTTGGAGCTTTTTTTGAATGGTAACTGGGGTACCGCCAATAGCAGATTGTTGACTAAAAAAGTCATTGCAAATTGAAATTGAATCATTTATTATAGATATCGTAGATCCATATTAACAAGAGTCTTAGAAGGGAGGAGGGGACCATGCAGTACTCTAAAAGTACAGATTACGCTCTACACGCCTTAATTCATTTGGGTCACTCGGATCGTCGTAACCATGTTGGAATCAAGGAATTATCTGTGACACTTGGCGTTTCTGAAAGCTATTTATCCAAAATCATGTCCAAGTTGAGGCAGGATGGAATCGTGCGTGCGGTACCGGGGGTGAACGGCGGTTACGAGCTGGCACGACCGGCCGATCAGATTACTTTTTTTGATGTGATTCAAGTAATTGAAGGAAGACAACAATTGTTTGAATGCTCGAATTCGAATTCGCAGCAGCATCGGTTGTTAGCGGAAGCTGGGGATGTACTACTGGAGCATGAATGCCCTAAAAAGAGCGGATGTTTGGTTGAGAAGGTGATGGACGGCGCGGAACAGCATCTGCACCAATACTTGAGGGAGCACTCTATCCAGTCGGTAATGGATGAAGCTTTCAAGCGCTGCAAACATGAGGTAAACAAGAAGTGATACGCTTCTTGCACTCTAATTATAGATATTATAGATCTATAAAGGATGGTAATGATGATGAAAAACCAACATCTCGATGTAGTGATTATTGGCGGAGGCCCCGCAGGGTTGAACGCCGCTCTCGTGCTGGGGAGGGCGAGGAAAAATGTAGCGGTGATCGATGAAGGCCGTCCTCGCAACGCGGTGACTCGCGAGACCCACGGATTTCTCACCCGCGACGGAATAAGCCCCAATGAATTCCGGCAAATTGCGAAGGAAGAGATTAGCGCCTATCCCTCCGTGTTTTTCGTGGCGGATACAGCCGTGTCGATTGCGGGAACGGACGGACATTTTCAAATTGCGACTGCGCTTGGAAATACTTATGCATGCAAAAAGCTGTTATTTGCCGTCGGAATGAGAGATCGGCCACTGGACATTCCCGGACTGGCGGAGGTTTATGGGAAAAGCGCATTTGTTTGCCCGTATTGCGATGGCTGGGAATTAAGAGACGAGCCGCTTGTCGTCATTAACAAAGGAGAAGAGCTCATGCACTTCGCTCCATTGATATCCGGTTGGACGAACCGCTTTACCATCTGTACGAACGGTCCTGATGAGCTGACGGATGCTCAGCGCGAGGAGCTACAGCTTAATCAAGTACCTATGTTCGACTCGCCGATTCAGTACATCGACGCAAACGATGGGATCGTGCGGCAAGTAGTTCTTGAAGACGGTACGACCATTCCATGTAGGGGGATCTTTTTCAAGCCAGATCTGGTTATAGGATCTGACTTACCGAGAGCCATCGGATGCGACATCGCGGAAATGGGAAAGGTTTTTATCGATATCTTGGGGAAGACGAACATTAAGGGTGTCTATAGCGCCGGGGATGCGGCGTCGCGAATGCATCAGGCTATTGCAGCCGCCTCTATGGGCGCATTGGCCGCCGCAGCCATAAACAATGAACTAAATGTAGAGGCTTGGAGGAAAACGGATGAACATTTTTGAGGCAGGAGTTACAAGCTGTAGTTGCCATATATTCACCAAATTATGGGTCGGTTTTCCAAACTGCGAGCTGCAGCAATCCCGGATTACTATTACAAAATGTCAGGAGTTGATGAAACGATGAATACATCAGATATAAACACGACGTCAACATCGACCGATTTGAAAAACCTCAAGCGCGGTCCGATCATGTTTGCCCTTATACTCGGAATGTTCGTTGCCGCTTTAAACGAGACGCTAATGGGAAATGCCCTCCCTGAACTGATGAAATCATTCGGAGTGTCTGCGGCGACAGCTCAGTGGCTGGCTACCGGCTACATGCTCGTCGTCGGTGTGCTTGTTCCGGTGACGGCGGTATTGCAGCAATGGTTCACAACCCGGCAAATGTTTCTTTCGGCCATGAGCTTGTTCTGGGTCGGTACGGTCACCTCGGCGCTTGCGCCGGAATTCGGCGTATTGCTCGTCGGACGGATTATTCAGGCGATAGGTACTGGCATGCTGATGCCGCTTACGATGAACACTATCATGGTTATGTATCCTCCTGAAAAGCGGGGAGGCGCGATGGGGATGTTCGGACTCGTCATCATGTTCGCCCCGGCGATTGGCCCGACTATTTCGGGTTTGATCGTTGACGGGCTATCGTGGCGCTGGCTGTTCTATCTTGTATTGCCATTGGCACTGATCTCAATTATCGTCGGAGCCGCCGTCCTGAAGAATGTGTCGGACATCACGAAACCGCGAGTGGACCTGTTATCCATCGGGCTTTCGACGATCGGCTTCGGTGGAATCGTATATGGGTTCAGCAAGGCTGGGGAACACGGTTGGTCAGAGCCGGAGGTGATCTGGACGATTGTGGCGAGCGGTGCCG
The DNA here is from genome assembly GCF_025567575.1 of Paenibacillus baimaensis. Classification (NCBI taxonomy): domain Bacteria; kingdom Bacillati; phylum Bacillota; class Bacilli; order Caryophanales; family Paenibacillaceae; genus Paenibacillus; species Paenibacillus baimaensis. The sequence goes on from NZ_JAOQIO010000121.1 coordinate 150,038, forward strand.
CCTTGATATTGTTCGTCTGGCGGCAGCTGTTGTTAAAGGTGCCCATGATGGATTTACGGGCATTCCGGTATCCGTTATTTTCGCTTGTCGCAGTACTGCTCGTCATGCTTATGATGACGTTTTTCTCGACGGCGATCATGCTTCCGTTGTTTATGCAGGGAGTGCTACTGTTGACGGCTTTCAAATCTGGTTTGATCCTGCTTCCCGGAGGGATAGTGAACGGGATCATGGCTCCGGTCGCTGGAAAGCTGTTCGATAAATTCGGACTGCGCGTTCTTGTCATTCCCGGACTTGTCATTGTGGTCGTCTCGTTGTGGCTGTTAACCCAGTTCGACGAAGCGTCTAGCACCGGTTTTCTAGTCACCGTGTACATCGCGATGATGATCGGTGTCTCGCTGGTGATGATGCCCGCACAGACGGCTGGGCTCAACCAGTTGCCGCGCCATCTGTACCCGCATGGGACGGCGATTTTAAACACGCTGTTGCAGGTAGCCGGTGCGATTGGCACTGCCCTGTACATCAGTATCATGTCAAATGGACAGAAAAATTACTTGAGTGGTTCGAGCGACTCGCAATCTCCAGGGGAAATAGTCAAAGCGCTAGCAAACGGCATAAATAACGCGTTCTGGGTCGGCGTTGTCATCGCGCTCGGCGCGCTCATTCTTGGTTTGTTCCTCCGTAAAGCGAAATCTCCGGAAACAAAAAATGAACGGTCGGCATGATAAAGATAGACGTTGGTCCAGGACAGAAAGTCATAAACCATAATGAAAAGTGAGGAACGATCATGAACGATTTCTTTAATGAAGACCTATGGGAAAAAGCATGGAAAGACCATGGCGATACCATCATAAACAAGATGAACAAGTCCGGAATTGCACCGGCCAAAGCTTTTGATCATAAAGCCAAGTCTTTTAATGAGCAATCATTTAATGAAGAGGGGAGGAAACGAACCACACGAATCATTAACTGGCTTGAAGGTCAAGGGGTTCGATTCGATAACGTCTCTGTGCTAGATATTGGTGCCGCATCAGGAGTGTTTTCAGTGCCGTTTGCGGAACGGGGGGCCCGTGTAACCGCCGTAGAGTCCTCTCTTCCGCTGGTCGAGCTACTGGGTGAAAACACTGCAAAATTTACCGAAAACAAGGTGGAAATTGTACCGGAGCCTTTTGAGTATATTGACGTGCAGGCCAAAGGCTGGGGTCATGCTTTCGATCTAGTCTTTGTCTCGATGTGTCCGGTCATTTATAATTGGGGTAATGTTGAAAAAATTATCAGTTGCTCGCGTAATTTTTGTTATATCAGTTTGCCGGCGGATTCCATTGAGTATAGTCTGTTTAATGAAATCTGGCCTCTCATCACCAGTTCGACCTTTAAAAAGAAACCTATGGAAATAGGTTATTTGCTCCATTTGCTTTATCTCAAAGGCTACTCCTATGAGTCGCTGATAACGCGAGAAACGAAAACGATGGAACTCTCCAGAGAAGCGGCGTTGCAAGAAATAATGAACTGGCTCCGCAGTCAAGGTCTGCCTGCAGATGATCGGAATTTGAAAACGGTAGCTGACTATTTGGAGCGAACGTATCCGTCCGGCAAAGTGGTTGTCCGGCAGAGCGGCCGTTTTGGCAAGGTATTGATTCGATTGAAGGATCAGAACATGCACACCAGGGAAGATCTGTAAAATAGCGAAGGGGACCACAAAGGGACGCGCTGTGTTTTGCCGTAATGATGAGTGGAGCTTCTCAATGGTATATTTCATATTTTTCCAATTAAGCTGTATCATGTGTTGTCCGAATCGGTCTATAGCCTACTTTTCATTTTTAGATACCGCTGTGCGCATGTTAATCGCACGCTAAGCGAAATATTCAGTTCGTAAGCCGGATATTCCGTACGTTAAGGAAATCCAGCTCATCAATTTGTTTCAGCAACACTATTCATCATTTGAGTGTTGTTTGAGTGGTCGGAGCCCTTTCAAAGAAGTTAAGGAAAAACACTGGGCATATGTGCTTATGAAATCATTTGTGGATGATTTTAAGCAACCTCAAGACATATGTGCAAACCGGCAATACTTGGGACTTTGGTCGGTAAAAGCCAGAGGGACACCGTAAATTATTGTCCTTTTTTTGTTTGCAAGGAGTAAGAAAGTCTGGAAACCGCTGTAAGCAGCGTAGAAGCTGAAGCTGCTCTAGCCAAGTTCGCGGACAGCAAAGCAGTTAATGTATGGGCCAAGCAAGCAGTTGCTGCAACGTTGATGAAGCAGTTGGTCAATGGCTCCGATTCAGGGTTAATGCCATTGAGTAACATCACAAGAGCGGAAACGGCCGTAATCGTTCAGCGTATGCTGGACGCAGCAAAATTGATAAATAGTAGATAGTCATATCTCTTTTGAAATGGACTGTGCCTTGGTAGAATTTACCACAGGGCAGTCCATTTCAGTTTCTTGGCCTCAGTGGAGGGATCACGATCAGAGGTTATTACAGGCTGGTTGTTTCTTCTATTTCCGCATGCCTAAAAAGGGTACCTTACAGTCGGAACAACTTAATTCCCTTACGGCCACTGTATTCCAAAATGATGAAATCCTGCGAATGATCCAATAAATATACCTAAGCGTACGTTATCCGCATTTTGTTGGCGGGACCCTTGGCACTACCCCTAACTGCAAATAATAGTTGCAATTGATATATGTATGCGATATATTGCATATAACAAAAGTCAGAGGATGATGTCTATGCCGGTACCTCAAAATTTTTCTTCACCTATTCGCATGTCAGCCAAAGAACGTGCGTTATCCCAAATTCAAAGATGGATTATCGAAGGGACACTTCTCCCTGGTGAAAAGCTGCTGGACGCTGAGTTGGCAGAATCTCTTGCCGTCAGCAGAACGCCGATTCGGGAAGCCTTTCAGCTGCTGGAAGTGCAGGGGCTTGTTGAGATGCATCCCGGAAAGGAAACGAAAGTAACGATCATTGAAAAGGACGATATTTTGAAAATGTATCCGACGCTGGCAGCGCTTCACGCTCTAGCCGCGGAATTTACAACGGCACTCATATTACCGCAGCATATTGAGCAACTTAAACAATTGAATCAACAATTTGCTCAGGCGATCGAGCAGGGGCAGCCGTATCAGGCGATGGAGCTGGATGAACAGTTTCATAATCTGATTGTGGAATTATCGGACAATATCTACATTTCTTCCTTTAGCGCATCGCTTCAAATTCATATTAGAAGGTTTAAGTATGTATTCCTGAAGCAGCCCATCACGGCAACCATGGCTTCCGTCAAGGAGCATGCAGCTATAGTCGAAGCATTGGAAAAACGGGATTCGGCCGGCGCTTCCGCGATGATGAAGCAAAATTTGATAAGACCTATGCAGGAACTGTACGCAATCATTTAATTTGGAGAGGGTGAAAGGTGATGTCTGACAAAAAAGATTTGAGAATTCGCAGTAAGGTGATCAGTGAGGGCGTTAATCGGGCACCAAACCGCGCCATGCTGCGTGCTGTTGGCTTTACGGATGAGGATTTCAAGAAGCCGATGATCGGCGTAGCCAGTACGTGGAGCGAGGTAACTCCCTGTAATATGCATATTGATCAATTAGCCGTCCAAGCCAAGAAGGGGGTACAGGAGCATGGCGGAGCGCCCTTGATTTTTAATACGATCACAGTATCGGACGGTATTTCGATGGGACATGAGGGTATGCTATTCTCACTGCCAAGTCGTGAAGTCATCGCCGATTCTATTGAAATTGTTACGAACGCGGAGCGTTTTGACGGACTTATTGCAGTCGGAGGATGCGATAAAAATACCCCTGCCTGCCTAATGGCTATTGGCCGCATTAATGTACCCGCCGTGTATGTGTATGGTGGAACGATTCAGCCTGGGAAGCTGGATGGTAAAGACATTGATATTGTAAGCGCATTTGAAGCGGTTGGGCAATATCACGAGGGTAAGATCAATGATGAACAGCTGCATGCCGTGGAGTGCAACGCTTGTCCAGGCCCCGGGGCTTGTGGAGGCATGTATACAGCGAATACGATGGCTGCTGCTGCTGAAGCTTTAGGAATGAGCTTGCCCGGATCATCCTCCACACCGGCTATTTCTCCAGATAAAGCGTTGGAGTGTGCGAAGGCTGGGAAAACCGTGATCGAGCTGCTGGAAAAAGGGATTACTCCGAGAGATATTATGACCAAGCCAGCGTTCGAAAATGCGATAACGGTTGTGATGGCACTGGGCGGCTCTACCAATGCGATCCTGCATCTATTGGCGATTGCCCACTCGGTACAGGTCGATTTAACGTTGGACGATTTCGAACGAATCCGGTTACGGGTGCCGCATCTTGCCGACCTGAAGCCGAGTGGAACGTTTGTCATGCAGGATCTGAACGATATTGGCGGTGTTGCGGGAGTCATGAAGCTGTTGCTGGAGCAAGGTCTTCTCCATGGCGATTGTATAACCGTTACTGGAAAAACCTTGGCCGAAAATTTGGCTGAAGCCGCACACTTGAATGTCGATCAGACGATTATCCGTCCTTTTGATAATCCATTGAAGCCGAATGGTCCGTTGGTCGTGCTCCGTGGTAACCTGGCACCGGATGGTGCAGTAGCCAAAATGTCAGGCCTTAAAAAGCTGCGGTTTTCCGGGCCTGCGCGTGTCTACAATGGTGAGGAAGAGGCAACAGAGGCTATCGTGAACGACGAAATACGCAAAGGGGATGTACTCGTCATCCGATACGCGGGACCCAAGGGAGGACCGGGGATGCCTGAGATGCTTTCTGTCACAGCGTTGATCGTAGGCAAGGGCCTCGGCGGGGAAGTGGCGTTGTTAACGGATGGCAGGTTCTCGGGAGGCTCTCATGGTTTTGTGGTTGGCCATATTACCCCTGAAGCGCAGGTAGGCGGACCTATTGCTCTGCTGGAAGAAGGGGATATTGTGACGATCGATAGCGAAACACAGGAGATGACCTTCGATATCAGTCCAGAGGAGCTGGAGAAGCGTCGACAAGCGTGGATTCAACCACCACTTAAAGTCTCTTCCGGAGTTCTTGTGAAATATGCGCGGCTCGTTTCTTCGGCTTCACTTGGTGCGGTCACGGATTTGTTAGAGTAAATGTAAGCAGGGCCTAAGTCAAATTCACATGACTTAGGCCTTTTTTTATTGACTAAATACTCAAATACTCGCCAAACATGAGAAGCATCATGTATACTGGATGGATATCCAAAATATGAACCGAACCGTATAAAGGTCTCGATGTTAGGAGCCAGTCTGCCCATGAACCAGCAAGATGCAAAATTAAGAATATTATTGACGGCCAAGGAGCTGTTTGCCAAACAAGGTTTTGATGGAACCAGTGTGAGACAAATCTGTAAGGAGGCGGGTACCAATCTCGGCATGATTTCCTATTATTTTGGTGGTAAGGATCAAATCTTTGAAGCTTTGTTCGAGACCTTTATGCCAATGGACCGCGTAGACAAGATGGTAGATGCCGAGAAGGACGATCCGGAGGTAGAGCTGCGCAGCATTTTGAGAGAAGTGCTTGCTTTCCGACTAAGGGACCCGGAGATCATCAGTATATTACGGCATGAGACTCATTTGATTACAGCCCGTTTCCTGATTGTCCAGAAGCATATTTTGCCAATGTACGAGAAAATTCGTGATATCCTGAAAAGAGGCCATGATCAAGGGCTGTTCAGCTTTCATTCATTGGATACGACTCTGCTTTTTGTTATGGGTTCGATATTTGCACATTCAAGCCGTAGGAACATTGCCACTGTTGCAACGGAGGATGAGCTATCTTATGAGGATTTACTGGCTGAACTTACCTGTTATGTGTTGAGAGGTCTGGGCGTGAATATCGATATGAAATAAAATGATTTGATCCTGTATTTTCGCAATATAACATACGTTTGTTTAATTTATACAAACGTATGTATAATTCTTGTTGACAGCTATTGGAGATGGTTGTATTCTATTAATTATTATTCATAGCGGAATAGTATGATATTAATTGATAAGAAAGGTAGGCACTATATGGGCAAACGAATTGGATTGAATTTAATCGAACATAGTTCCCCGACCGGGGCTACTTATTTGTGGACGCACCCGGATGATCATACGGAACATTATAAAGATTTATCGTATTGGGTTGAGCTGGCTCAATTACTCGAACGTGCCAAATTCGATACGGTGTTTTTTCCGGATGCACTCGGCGTCCTGACCACCTATCAGAACAGCAGGGACGTAGCTGTGCGTGAGGCGATGAGTGTACCGAAAAACGATCCGACCTATTTCATTCCGGCGATGGCTTCTGTTACAAGTCATTTGGGTTTTACCGTAACATGTTCCATTACTTACGATCATCCTTATTCACTCGCTCGTAAGATGACGACGCTTGATCATCTGACAGATGGTCGTATCGCCTGGAACGTGGTTACCTCGAATTTGAAAAGCGCTGCTTTAAACTTTGGCCTGACGGACCAACTGGACCATGATGTTAGGTATGACCGGGGAGACGAGTTTCTTGAGGTCTGCTACAAGCTATGGGAACGCAGCTGGGAGGACGACGCTGTAATTCGTGACCGCCAGGCTCGCATTTATACCGATCCATCGAAGGTGCACGATATTCAGCATGAGGGTAAATTTTTCCGTGTTCCGGGCATTCATCTATGTGAACCTTCTGCGCAGCGGACTCCGGTATTGTTTCAAGCGGGCTCGTCGGAACGAGGCAGGGAATTTGCTGCCAAGCATGCAGAATGTATTTTTCTCAATGCCATTACCTCCGAGGAAACGAAGTTCCTGACCGCTGATATTCGCAGGCGTGCCGAGCAGTTGGGACGCGATCCGATAGGTATCAAGTTCTATCCCAGGCTGCTTCCCGTTATTGGTACAACCGAAGAGGAGGCTAAGGCGAGGCTTGCCGATTATTTATCCCATGTTAGCACCGAGGGCACACTGGCTCTGGTTTCTTCATGGACCGGTATCGATTTGTCTGTCTATAAGGAAGAGGAGCTGCTGCAGTTTTTGGAAAAAAGAGGGACCGGAACCCAGCATACAGCGGATTCCTTGTACCGGTATGACAAGGACAAAAAATGGACATTATCGGAACTCTCCAAGCTGTTTGCTTTCGGAGGCTTGGGAGGTGTAACGGCAGGGACACCAGAGCAAATTGCCGATTACATGGAACGTTTTATCGATGAAACGGATGTGGACGGCTTTAACATCTCTTACATGGTCAGACCATCAGGTATTGTTGAATTTGCCGAGCAAGTTGTTCCGATTTTGCAAAATCGCGGTCGTGTTCAAACCGAGTACCAGACAGGTACTCTGCGCCATAAGCTGTTCGGTTCAGGCAGTCAATTGCCGGCTGATCATCCAGGTAAACAAGTGCAGTTATTTCCATAAATTAACTTATACATACGTTTGTATAATTTTAATTGACAGAATTTTATGCATCCCTTATATTGATATTAATTAAATCGCATCGAAATACTTGGAATAAAAATATTTAGAGAGGAGATCGATGAAAGCTGATCATAATCAGCGGACATGGTGGTGATTAGAATGGCAAAGCGTATGCGATTAAATGCGGTAGAAATGGCCAATCCCGTGCAGGATAATGCTGGACTATGGCTGTACCCCGGTAATCGGGTAGAACGTTACAAGGATTTGGATTATTGGATTGAGCTCGCTCAAACTCTGGAAAGAGGAAAGTTCGACGCTTTGTTTTTTGCAGATATACTTGGGGTGTACGATGTCTATCAAGGCAGCAGAGATACAGCGGTAAGGGAAGGAATGTATTTTCCTATAAATGATCCATCCTATGCGATCCCGGCTATGGCAGCTGCCACTGAACATCTGGGGTTCGTGCTGACGGCTTCGTTATCATACGAGCATCCCTATGCTTTGGCACGTAAGATGTCGACGCTTGACCATCTCACTGACGGTCGATTGGGCTGGAATATGGTGATGTCCAATCTGGATAGCACAGCTCGTAATTACGGTTTGAAGCAGCTGGACCATGATGAGCGGTACAATCGTGGAGACGAATACCTGGAAGTATGCCATAAGCTATGGGAGGAAAGCTGGGAGAACGGCGCTGTTGTACGTGATCGAATCAACCGCATTTACGCCGATCCCGCTAAAGTACATGAAATCGGCCACGAAGGCAAATATTTTAAAGTGCCGGGCATCCATTTATGCGAGCCTTCTCCACAGCGTACACCGGTGCTGTTCCAGGCAGGCTCCTCCGATCGAGGGCGAGAGTTCGCTGCCAAACATGCCGAGTGCATTTTCCTGAATGCAATGACAGAAAATGAAACGAAATTTCTTGTCCAGGATATCCGTCAGAGGGCTGAGCGATACGGACGTAATCCCGAGGAGATACTCTTTTTCCCGAAAATCAACCCGGTGATCGGCGATACGGAGGAAGAGGCTCAGCAAGAACTACATAACTTGTTGGCATATTCCAGTCCGGAAGGTGCGTTATCCCTATTATCGGTGTGGACTGGCGTAGATTTCTCCACGGTCAGCTCCGACGACCTGTTGGCTTTTATTCGTAAGGGCGAGCAGCGTAGTGGAACCAATTATTTGTTTGAGTTTTTCAAGCGAAATGGCGGGGACGAGGAATGGGGGATTGAACAGCTGTCCAAATATTTTGCCTTTGGCGGTGTCGGGTCATTACGTGTGGGTACACCTGAGCAAATTGCCGATCAGTTGGAACAGTTTATGGATCATACGGGAGTAGATGGCTATAACATCGCTTATGCGACCCGATCGGAAACGTTCGAACAATTCGTAAGCAAGGTCGTTCCGGTGTTACAACACAGGGGACGTGTTCAAAATGAGTATGCTACAGGTGTGTTTCGCCACAAGCTCTTGGGCTAGATTAAGAAATGAATGTCACGACAAGTTAACCATTATGAGGAGGATGAACGAATATGACAGAGGAAAGAAAATTACAATTGGGCACCTTGGCTATCCATGCGGGGCAGGAAGTAGATCCGGCAACGAATTCACGAGCGGTTCCGATCTATCAGACGACATCCTATACGTTCCGCGATACGGAGCACGCAGCCAATCTGTTCGGTCTCAAGGAGTTTGGCAATATTTATACACGCCTGATGAACCCGACAACCGATGTATTTGAGAAACGAATTGCGGCACTGGAAGGTGGCGTCGGCGCACTGGCAACTGCATCCGGTCAGGCAGCTATTTCGTTTTCCATTCTAAACATTGCCGGAGCCGGAGATGAAATTGTGTCCGCAACAAGCCTATATGGCGGCACCTACAATTTGTTTTCCCAGACATTGCCTAAGCTTGGTATCACCGTACGTTTCGTCGATCCGTCTGACCCGGAAAATTTTAAAAAGGCTATTAACGAGAAGACGAAAGCAATATTTGCCGAAACAGTTGGTAATCCCAAAGGTGATATTCTCGACATTGAAGCAGTAGCTCAAATTGCACACGAGCATGGTATCCCGCTGATTGTCGACAATACATTTCCGAGTCCTTACTTGCTTCGTCCCATCGAATTCGGAGCCGATATTGTAGTTCATTCCGCGACAAAATTCATCGGTGGTCATGGAACCTCTATAGGTGGAATTATTGTGGATAGCGGCAAGTTCGATTGGACGGCTAATGATAAGTTTCCTGGCTTGACACAGCCGGATCCAAGCTACCACGGTCTTGTCTACACAGATGCACTGGGCCCGCTCGCATATATTATTAAAGCCCGTGTGCAGCTGCTTCGTGATTTAGGAGCTTCGATCTCACCATTCAACTCATTTTTGCTGCTGCAGGGTTTGGAGACACTGCATCTTCGGCTGGAACGTCACAGCGAGAACGCGCTGAAGGTTGCCCGTTATTTGGAACAGCATGAAGCTGTTGAGTGGGTTAATTATCCAGGACTAGAAAGTCATCCTTCTCATGGACTTGTCGCCAAGTATTTGCCTAACGGTCAAGGGGCTATCCTTACGTTTGAAATCAAGGGCGGAATTGAAGCAGGCAAAAAGCTGATTAATGCTGTGACCTTATTCTCGCATCTGGCGAATGTCGGGGACTCTAAATCGTTAATTATTCATCCTGCAAGTACGACGCATCAGCAACTGCAAGAAGCCGAACAGCTATCGACTGGCGTTTCACCGGGACTGGTTCGACTATCGGTTGGTACAGAAGGGATCGAGGATATTCTTTACGATTTACAGCAAGCGATTGAAGCCAGCCAAAGCGCGTAACACGAAGGATTCAAATAGGCTTGCGTTAAATCCGACTATAACAATAAGTTAAGTTTATTATATGTAAATAGAAGTTTGCTTTGTGCTTACTTGTATGGCATCAACGATGAGAGGGGGGAAGTAACCATCGAGGATCACTTAAGGAACGATTCAACATTGGAACTCGAGAAACCACATCCTGTTCCTGAGCATAGTTTAGCTCAACCCCTTGTCCAACTGGAACGAGTGGAGAAGAAATATGCAAATCATACCATTGCCGTACAAGACGCGAATCTTCTGGTGCGAGAAGGTGAGTTTATTTCCTTTGTCGGTCCGTCCGGCTGCGGCAAATCAACGATTTTGCGGATGATTGCGGGCTTGAGCGAACCGAGCGGAGGCAATCTGCAGGTGATGGGTGGCACAGCGGATTCAGCGCGAAAGAGCGGACGCCTTGCTTACGTGTTTCAGGATGCAACGCTTATGCCTTGGTGCAATGTACTGGATAATGTTGCACTGCCGCTTGAGCTTAAGGGGATATCACGCAAACAGCGGACCGAGGAATCGCTGCGTGTGCTGGAGTTGGTCGGGTTGAAGGACTATTCCAAATCATTACCTCGGGAGCTGTCTGGCGGTATGAAGATGAGAGTGTCTATCGCACGTTCGCTTGTTGCTCAACCGGACCTGCTATTGATGGACGAACCGTTTGGTGCGTTGGACGAACTTACCCGACAGACGCTGCAGCAGGAATTACTCGGTATCTGGTCAGCCAATCCGCGAATGACGGTATTGTTCGTAACACATAACGTATTCGAAGCTGTGTATCTTTCAACGCGAATTGCCGTGATGACACCACGACCAGGCCGAATCGTCGGTCAAATCGATGTACACACCTCGGTTCCACGACAGGAGGATTTTCGTACCAGCCCTCAATTCAATGAATTAGCTTCCCGGGTCAACGCAGTTCTTCGTCATTAACTTACAGAGAGGGGGGAGTGTCATTTGTCAGGACGATTGCGTTCCGGATTGTTACCGCCTTTACTAGCCTTTATCCTATTCATTGCCGGCTGGCAATTCATTCTACAGCTGCTGGGTACACCTGTTTTTTTACTACCCAAACCGACTGATGTGTTTGCAGCCGTATTGGATAATGGAGCTGACTTGTGGCATGCGGCATTAACTACCGCTTTAGAATCGGTGCTTGGGTTTGTCCTTAGTCTGGTCATTGGAGTTGCCGGTGCTATTCTGTTAGCCAGCTCAAGAATCATCGAACGCAGCGTGTATCCTTATGCAATCGTATTGCAAACGATCCCTATCGTTGCGATTGTACCGATTATTGTCATCTGGTTGGGTCCGGGGTTCAATGCGATTGTCACTATAGCGTTTCTTATTGGATTTTTTCCGATGCTATCCAATACACTGATCGGGCTTCACTCCACCGAGCAAAATTTGAAAAACCTGTTCTATCTCTACAATGCCAATGGCTGGCAGAGGATGTGGAAGCTGCGTATCCCTGCCGCCTTGCCGTATATCGTTGGTGGGATGAAAATATCATGCACATTGTCCGTTATTGGAGCCATTGTAGGTGAGTACATTGCCGGTATCGGTGGCAGCAATGGCGGGCTTGGCTTTTCGATTACTTTTGCAGCCATGCGGCTGCAGACACCTTATCTATTTGCTTGCGGCCTCACCGCTTCACTGCTTGGTATCTCGTTTTTTCTTTTCGTCAATGCACTTGCAAAAAGGTTATTAAGCTCTTGGCATGAATCAGAAATGAAGACAGAAAACTAATCATTTACACCTACGGAGGAATAACCATGTTGAAAAAAAATGTAAGCTTGCTCATTGTCTCCTTATTATCATTCCAAATATTGGCCGCTTGCGGAAGCACGCCCAAACCTGCTGCCGCCCCTACGGCTCCGTCAGAGCCAACCAAAGCACCTACAGCCGCAACAGCACCACCGACAGGCAGCACGGCTCCGGCTTCGGACTCCATTTTAAAAGAAAAAACGAAGGTTACCCAGGTTCTCGACTGGTTCGCCCAGTCCACACATGCCGGTCTGTATGCTGCTTCAGCCAAAGGCTTTTATAAGGATAGCAACCTGGATGTGACTATTAAACCAGGTGGTGCGCAGGTATCGGCTGTACAGATCGTAGCTGCCGGGCAGGCAGAGTTCGGACTTGCCAGTGCTGATTCTATCCTTATTGCGAGGGAGCAGGGTATTCCTATCGTGGGTGTAGCAGCCTTTTTGCAGAAAAGCCCATCAGCGATTTTCTTCCACAAGGGCGACAATATCAAAAGCTTTTCTGATCTGAACGGTCGTACGGTGTATGCTGCTTTAACCGCCGCATATTGGACTTATTTAAAGAAATCCTACAAGCTGGACAGTGTTAAAGAGGTACAGTTTACTGGCCAATACACGAATTTTGTTAACGATCCAAAGGCGCTCACACAAGGCTATACGACCAATACTCCCTATAGCCTGAAGCAACAAAATATTGATGTTGGTGCCCTGCTCGTTGCTGATTCCGGGTACCGTCCTTATTACAGCATTATCATTACTTCCGAGAAATATTTGAAAGAGCATCCGGACGTCGTTAAAGCTTATGTGCAAGCATCAGTCAAAGGCTGGGATTACTACAAGGATAATATTGAAGAGGTTGCTAAAGTGTTAAACGAAGCCAATAAGGAAAATTCCGTCGATTACCTCGTGAATGAAGGAAAGCTGCAAAAAGATTTCATCTACGGTGGAGATGCGGCGACCAAAGGTGTAGGCTATATGTCGCTGGAACGGTGGCAGGAACTGAGCAAACAATTGCAGGATATCGGTCAACTGAAGAAAAATGAAGATGTTCAACAAGCATTCAATACGAGTTTCTTGCCGAAAAAATAAAAAAAGGCGGATTTCCTACTATGAATAAAAGAATCTATTTGAACGCTGTCACGATTTCCGGTCCAACCGCATCACCAGGCTTATGGGCTCATCCCGAAGACCGAAGCTATGAGTACACCAGTCTGAAGTACTGGGTTGAGCTGGCCCAAACCTTGGAACGAGGCAAGTTCGATGCTATCTTTTTTGCTGATATGCTCGGTGTGTATGATGTTTATCAGGGCAATATGGATACTGCCATCCGTCAAGCGATCCAGGTTCCTTTAAATGACCCCAGTTATTTGATCCCGGCGATGGCCGCAGCAACCAAGCATCTTGGCTTTGCGGCTACCTTCTCCACAACGTATGAGCATCCCTATGCATTGGCACGCAAGCTGTCCACGCTGGATCATCTAACTAAAGGCAGGGTTGGCTGGAATATTGTCACCTCGAATCTGGACAGTGCTGCTAAAAACTACGGTTTGGAAGAGCAGCTTGGTCTGATAGAGCGCTATGATCGCGGGGATGAATATATGGATGTCGTCTACAAGCTGTGGGAAGCAAGCTGGGAGGAAGACGCGGTCGTGCAAGACAAAGAGCGACGCATCTATACAGATCCCTCCAAAGTGCACGATATTCATCACCAAGGAACGTTTTTCCAAGTTCCAGGCATTCATCTCAGCGAGCCGTCGCCTCAACGGACTCCGATGTTGTTTCAGGCTGGTAATTCGACAAGAGGCAGAGAATTTGCCGCCAAGCATGCGGAATGCATTTTTCTGAATACGCCCACGATTGAGGCTACCCGCTTCATCGTGCAGGATATACGTGAACGGGCTGAGAAGCAGGGTCGCGATCCTGCTAAGGTGTTGTTTTTCCCTAAGCTCACGCCGATTGTAGGACGTACCGAAACCGAAGCGCAGAGTCGTTATGAGAGCTTTCTTCAATATTCCAGCACAGAGGGCATATTTGCACTGTTAGGAGCATGGTCAGGAATCGATTTCTCCAAGCTTGGCGATGACAAGCTGCTTGAATTTGTCGAAAAGCGCGACAATCGCGGTATCATTGAGACGTGGAAACGATCCGATCCGGACAAGAAGTGGTCCGCTGAGGAGTTGGCCAATTTCTTCGCCTTCGGTACGAGTTCATTAACTATCGGGAGCCCGGAGCAAATCGCCGATACGATTGAAGATTTTATCACACAGACCGGTGTCGACGGGTTTAATATTGGTCACATTATCCAACCGGGAACGATTAATGCATTTGTCGATTTGGTCGTACCCGAGCTTCAGCGCAGAGGACTTGTGCAAAGGGAGTACGGGGAAGGGACGTATCGGGAGAAAATATTCGGTGAAGGACCTTACCTGCGAGACGATCATCCGGGTCGGCAACTTGCTGAAGCTGTAGGTACAAAGAGGTAAGCTAAGGATGGGCTTGTTTTGAATATTTGGTTTGGAGGAGATAGAATGGCGTATTATGCTGTATGGATGAAGCCGGCTAACCAGGAATTGGCACCGGTTTATCTGGAAGCACACATTGAGTATTTAAGTCAGCTGCGTCTGGAAGGCAAGGTAAGTGGTAACGGACGTTTGTTAAACGGACCGGCTGGGGGTGGACTCGTTATTTATCGTGGTAATTCCATTGAGGAAGTACAAGCGCTAATCGAGAAGGATCCATTTGTCGTACATGGTGTTAGAGAATATGAACTTTATCATTGGGACGTCAGATGGGCTCCTCATACGGGACTTGGAGGTATTCGTGAGATTACTGCCGCTCAACTACGGGAACGCATAGAGAACGGCGAGAAGCTGACGATTATTGATGTCCGTGAGGACCATGAGGTTGCTGAAGGTATAGTACCAGGTGCCATACACATCCGTCTTGGCGATCTGGAGCATAGACATACGGAAATTCAACCGGCTGGCGAGTTATTCTTCGTATGCAGAGGCGGCCGTAGAAGCCTAAAAGCATGCGAATGGCTGCTGTCCAACGGCTACACGGGATTGATGAACGTGGCTGGCGGGATGACCGCGTGGAAAGAGCTGCGTTAGTTCCAATACTTTTTATACCAATGAAGATTGTTATTCCTCATGGAAAGTAGGATATCAGCATGAGTAAACGGATTGGTCTCAATTTTATCGAAAAAAATTGTCCGACGGTCGATAATATCGGATTGTGGACGCATCCCGACAGCAGAGCTTCCGATTACAAGGAGCTGTCCTATTGGACGGAGCTTGCACAGCTGCTGGAGAGGGGCAAGTTTGATGCCATATTTTTCGCTGATGCACTGGGGACATTCAGTACTTATAAGAACAGCAGAGACACGGCTGTGAGCGAAGGAATGAGCTTGCCCATCAACGATCCTTCCTACCTGATTCCGGCGATGGCTGCGGTGACCGAGCATTTGGGTTTTGCCGTCACCTCATCAATTACCTACGATCATCCTTATGCACTGGCGCGTAAGATGTCCACGCTTGACCATCTAACGAACGGTCGTATTGGCTGGAACATCGTGACTTCGAATTTGAATAGTGCAGCATTGAATTTCAGCTTAACTGAGCAGATGGAGCACGATACGCGTTACGATCGTGGAGACGAATTCTTGAACGTATGCTACAAGCTGTGGCAATGCAGCTGGGAGTCTGATGCGGTTGTACGCGATAGGATAAACCGGGTGTACACCGATCCAGCCAAAATACACGAGATTCGGCATGAAGGCACTTTCTTCAAGGTTCCGGGTATTCATTTGTGCGAGCCTTCGCCGCAGCGAACACCTGTACTATTCCAGGCAGGTTCGTCAACCCGTGGTCGTCAGTTTGCGGCGCAGCATGCCGAATGTATCTTCCTGAATGCGATGACGGTGGAGGAAACACGTTTTCTCGTGCAAGATATTCGAAATCAAGCAGAAGCAGCAGGACGTGACCCGCAGCAGCTTCGTTTCTTCCCACGGTTTGTACCTGTTGTGGCGCCTACTGAAGTGGAAGCGAAAGCGAAGTTTGCTGAATATGTACGTTATGTCAGTACAGAAGGCACGCTTGCTCTATTGTCCTCATGGTCCGGTATTGATTTATCTGCCTATACCCCGGATGAGCTGCTTGCTTACATCAGGAAGAAAAGCAATGGCAGCCAATACATAGCGGATTATTTGCGGCGTGTAGATGAAGGCAAACGCTGGACAACAGAAGAGCTGGCGGAGTTGTATGCGTTTGGCGGAGCGGGTAATGTAACCGTCGGCTCACCCCAGCAGATTGCCGATTATATGGAAGCATTCGTTGAAAGCACCGGTGTCGATGGATTTAACTTGGCCTATGCGGTTCGCGGAAAAAGCATCGGTGAATTTATTGATGGGGTCGTGCCTGAGCTGCAGCGCCGGGGACGTATACAAACCTCCTATAAACCAGGCACCTTACGCGATAAGCTATTCAATCACGGCCCGCATACACCATCGGATCATCCTGCGTCACAGGTGAGGATTGATTGATGCAGCGGATGCAGGAACGGCTGAAATAAATAGAGGAGGATACGGGAAGATATGCGTTATTTTATAGTATTTGCCAAATTGCTCAAACCGGAAATTGCGCCTACCGTGGCACCAGCACATATGGCCTACATGATTGCTTTAAGAGAAGCAGGAACGGTGATCGCGCACGGTCGATTACTGGACGGTTGGGGCGGCGTAGCGGTATATCGAGCTGAATCTATCGATGAGGTACAGGAACTGGTAAACAAGGACCCTTTTATTGTAGAAGGCATCAGAAGCGCTGAAGTTCATGAATGGGATCTGAAGCTGGCTCCTGGTGTAACGATTGCTTAAATCTAACTCACCTGCAGCTGATTTCAAGAACAACTGAGAGGATGTGTACGTTATGGCTAAAAAACGAATTTATTTAAATGCAATAGAGAAAAGCTGCCCAACGGATACGCCAGGGCTATGGGCTCATCCCGACGACGAAGGACATCGCTATAAGGATCTTAGCTATTGGACGGAGCTTGCTCAGCTATTGGAAAGCGGAGGCTTTGATGCGGTCTTTTTCCCTGATGTGCTGGGACAATATGATGTGTACAAGAAAAGCCGGGATACTTGCCTGGAACAGGCGATTCAAGCGCCGATCAATGATCCGACGTATGTAATTCCGGCGATGGCTGCAGTGACGAAGCATCTTGGCTTTGCCGTTACCTGCTCTACGACCTATGAGCATCCTTATGCATTAGCTCGCAAAATGTCCACGCTCGATCATTTGACCAAGGGGCGTATCGGCTGGAATGTGGTTACCTCCTTTCTGAAAAGCGCTGCCCGTAATTATGGCTTGGAGGATCAGCTCACTGCGGAAGAACGCTATGAGATTGGCGAGGAATACCTTGACGTCTGCTATAAGCTGTGGGAAGCGAGTTGGGAGGCGGATGCTGTTGTACAGGACCGTGAGGCTCGCATCTATACGGACCCATCGAAGGTCCATGATATCGGACACGAAGGAGCCCGGTTCAAGGTTCCTGGCATTCATCTGTGCGAGCCTTCACCGCAGCGTACACCGGTCATTTATCAGGCAGGAGCATCGACGCGGGGGAGGGCTTTTGCAGCATCGCATGCCGAAGATGTATTTCTGAATACACCTACACCCGAGGCGACCAAGACCATCATCGACGATATTCGCAGCAAAGCACAAGCGGTAGGGCGTCGACTGGAGGACCTGCTATTTTTCCCGAAATTGACTGTCATTGTCGGGCGTACAGAGGAAGAAGCGCAGCGCAAGTATCAGGATTATTTGAAGTATTCCAGCACTGAGGGGCTGCTTGCACTGCTTGGTGGCTGGTCGGGTATCGATTTTGCCGATTATGGACCTGAGAGGCTTCTGCAGTTTGCCAAAAATAGCAACAACCGTTCGATCATCGAGTATTTGAACGATTATCCCGACAAGCATTGGACGGTAGATGAATTGGCCAATATTTATGCTTTCGGAACAACTTCGCTGACAATTGGCTCTCCTGAACAGATTGTCGATGCGATGGAGCGTTATATAGAACAAACCGGTGCTGACGGCTTCAACATTTCGTATATTACACGCCCCGGCACTATTCGCGATTTCGTCGAGCTTGTTGTTCCCGAGCTGAGGCGGAGGGGGCTTGTACAAGAGCATTACAGTGATGGCGTGCTGCGTGACAAGCTATTCGGTCAAGGACCAAATCTGCCAGACCAGCATCCCGGACGTACACGGTCAGTACTGGGTGTTAGAGCATGAGTCTTCTGGGCAGCTTGCATCTAATTAATGCACGATTGCCTTTGGCTGAAGGATCTCCAGCGCAGCTATATGAATTAACGGCTGCCAATGGATTCTGGCAGTCAGTGAATCCGCAGCAGGAGCACGGGATAATTCGGGATCATGGCAGCATCCCTCTAGAGGATGTACAGCTGGCTTGCAGCACCTCAGCTTCACGTACCATAGATCTTGGCGGGAAAATGCTGCTGCCCGGACTTGTTGAGGCTCACGCGCATCTTGACAAGGCGTTTACATCAGGAATTGTCAGAAATGACTCAGGTACACTCGGTGAAGCGATTCGTAACTATAGTGCTGCAATTCCACAATTTACGCGTGAGGCGCTTGTAGCCCGAATCCATAAAGCCGCTTTGCGTGCTGCTGCGGGTGGTGC
The DNA here is from genome assembly GCF_025567575.1 of Paenibacillus baimaensis. NCBI lineage: Bacteria > Bacillati > Bacillota > Bacilli > Caryophanales > Paenibacillaceae > Paenibacillus > Paenibacillus baimaensis. Next base: position 168,753 of record NZ_JAOQIO010000121.1, read on the forward strand.
GACAGCCATTCGCTCGCATGTGCATTTCCCGTTCGAGCATGGTCGGGAAGCTGCTTTTCGCCTGGTTCATGCGGCTCTGGAGGCGAGGGAGCTGTTGAGCGGAATCGTCGATATCCAGTATGTTCTGTTCGTTCCAAGCCGGGGACACACACCTGCTATGTGGGAAGCTGTCGACGAAGCCATGCAGGCGGGGATGGATGCAGTTGGAGGTGCGCCGCACATTGCTGATGAACCGGAGGCATATCTAGAGCGGCTTTTTGCTATTGCCAGGAAATATAACAAAGACGTCGATCTGCATGCAGATGAGACGGATGACCCTCAGGTACAGACCGTATCTGCCATTGCGACTGCCACCATACGTAATGATTATCAGGGCAAAGTGGTGGTCGGTCATTTGTGCTCATTGAGCGCCATAGAGGAGAGTCGTGCAGCAGCGATTATCGATAATATGGCTTTGGCTCAGTTGAAGGTCATTACGCTGCCTGCCACCAATTTATACCTGCAGGGCAGGGGGGATAAAGGTTTAGTACGTCGCGGTGTAACGCGAGTTAAGGAGCTGATGGCCGCAGGTATTCCTGTTGCGACCGCATCGGATAATGTGCAGGATCCGTTTCATCCCTACGGAAGCGGTGACTTGCTGCAGATTGGGCTGCTAACCGGCTACGCCGTTCAAATGGGAAGCGCTGATGATGCGCATACGCTCCTTCGTATGCTGTCGACGATCCCAGCGTCATTAATCGGTCTGAAGCAGTACGGGATAAAGCCCGGTTTACCAGCTCGTTTCGTCGTATTTGATGCACAATCACCAATCGAGCTTTTCGCTGAGCTGCCCATGAATCGATGGATATATCGCGATACGCGTTGGTTATATCACAGCCGCCAATTGTCGGAATGGATTCAACATACTGAGGAGGTTGGTTTTTAAATCAACCCCTCTTTTTCATTTCCAAAATATTGAAAAATGTTTATAATTTACTGTAATGATAGGAGGAGTGGTTCAATGAGTATAAATTACAGAGAAGCCGTTCTCCAGGACGAAGAGGAACTATTCAGTTTAGCAGCAAGTCTTGCGACAAGCTATAAACCTAATATGAAAGATTACTCTACAATATTCAAAGATCTCTTAAGTGATAGAAATGCAGATATCATCATTGCAGAAACGGATGCCAGATTGATTGGATATGTTTTAGTATTTCATCACTCAACTTTTTATGCAAATGGAGTCATAAGCTGGGTAGAGGAATTATTTGTTATAGAAGAGTTCAGGGGAAAGAAGATCGGTAAGAAGTTAATGGAACTAGTTGAAGAGAAGGCTTACCAGCGCAATTCAAAACTGGTTGCCCTAGCTACCAGAAGAGCCGGCAGCTTTTACAAGGCCATAGGTTATGATGATTCCGCGGTATATTTCAAGAAGACCTTATCTCAAGAGTGAGATGTTTTGAATATATGTGATAATTTCGATTGCACAATAACCTTTGAATCAAATCGATTTTTGATTTTGGTTGCACCATTAATGCCGATTTCCAAAGATTTCTGAAAGTTTTCCTTAATCCAGAACAAAGTATCTGTTATTGATTTTATGTCCGCTTCCACCTCAAGATAGTCTACATTTTTTTCGAGTACAAAGTGGTCATTACGAGGATTGGTGGAAACCAAGATACAACCAGTTGCCATCGCATCAACTGCTGCTGTTGTAGGAAACCCATCAAGAGCAAACTGATCATAAGTACCACTGTAAATGAATACATGAGATTGCTCATAAATCATCTTAATCGTTTCAGGATTTAGAAGGCCCCAAAAAGTATAGTTTGTATTGGTTAGTAGATGGAGATCATGTTCCCAATCGCCTATGATATTTAGATGATAATGGTCATCAAGCTGATTAAAAACTTGTGCCAATAATGGAAACCCTTTACGCTCGGCACGATGAGCGGAAAAAGTTATTTGTATGGGTTTTACTGTGGATTTAGGAGTATAAGTGTAAAAGTCTGTATTGATCACTACCGGAGAATAAATGCTATTGGGAATGACATTTAATACTTCAGCAATGTTCGTAAATATGGTTGAGCAATGATGGGAAGCTATACGGAGAAATTCATCAGAAGTGGAGGGACCCAAGCCACCTCCCGGGTATAGTGTCGTGTGGAGGTTAATACCATGCCCTTGTAGAAGTGGCATGATGTTCAAACCAGGATTAGATCCAGGCATATAGGTACCATCAGGGAGATAACACCGCCCTTGCAGACTCAAAACCAAATTTAGAAACACACAATAGATATCCGTAATTCCCTCTTTTTGTGCGAGTGCTGCAAATGATTCGAATGGATAAACTTGTGCCGGAAATTCATCTGTATATATGTTTGTAGCAAAAAAAAGCGTATCAGGCTTTTGATTATGAAATTCCATATTTTCCCAATAACGAAAACCACTTTGTTTCCATGGAAATGTAGTATCGATTATCGCAAGGCGACGTGTCTTGCCAGCCAAAGGCTCATTTATCATAGCTCATATAAACTCCTCCCATTCTTACTTCGGGACCGCATAAAGAATCGTTTCCTGAGCATATATGGTGTAGTGGCCTAAATAAAATGTGTAGTCCAAGTTTAATTGTGCTACGAAATTTACGACAGCAGTAAAATCCTCGATTTGATGATAGATAGCAATGGCCAGTATCGGACGAAAGGTTTGAATGGCTTGAATAGCGCCTCTCAACGCATTCATTTCTGCTCCTTCTATATCCATTTTAATGTAATCGATTTGGGTTATGTTCCTTTCGTTGACCAAATCATCAATAGTAATCGTTAAGACTTGATCATTGGATTCGTTCGTTTTGGAGAAAGAAACCGAGCTCGCAGCTCCTCGATCCGTGTAATACAGTAATTCATTGGATACATGCCAAAGAGGGCGTTCAACAATCGTAATATGCTGTTTAAGTTGTTCATTCAGGTCCAGATTTTTCCTCATAATCTCCAAATTACTCGGTATGAATTCGAATGTGTATACGTGCCCAGTCTCGCCAACCTCATGAGCAAAGTATAATGCAGTGTCTCCGAAACACCCACCTGCATCGATAACAACGTCGGATTCTCTAGCTTTAATAATGGGTGCAAGCTTATCGTACTCATACTGGCGGTCCATAAAAGTAGCGCTGACTCCAATGGAAATACAGAACAGCCGGAGATCGTATCCAATTTCTTTTAAATCAAAAAGGGGAAGGCTCCATCCATGATATTTAGTCTTAATGGTCTCAGTGGCACGAATAAGATTGTGTAGGGATTGCCTCTGATTCCAATATTCATTCGTATTTAAAGGAAGCTTTATTTTCTTATTGCTCAATAATCGAAAAGCCAACACAGTTATCAACAAATCCCGAGAAGGCTGATCTTCCAGATGATCATACATTTCAATAATTCCTTGTAAATGTTTAAGAATTTCCTTTTTCTCGCTTTCGGTATTAACCACAATTGGATCTATAGGAATCGGTACAGACATGAGCTCAAAAAGTTCCATATCAATATTGTAATAATAATCATTCGCTGAATGAGCGAGCAGCTTTTGGATAAGTAAATCTAAAAACTCAGTAGTTTGAGCCTGATTTGGATAGGTTTGAACAAGTCGTTCGGATTGGAATAAAAGCGCCCTCGCTTTTTCTTTTACAGAGATGTCTTTGGAAATGCCGAGAATTGCTGAAAAACAGAGTTTCGCTAAGGTTTGCCGACCACTCGAATGGTAGATCTCACCCAGCTTCAACAGGACATCCACATCATGTATATTGTAAATCAAGCTTTCTTTTAATGTTCTTTCCAGTAAGATTAACTCATCAGGCATACTTCAACTACCACCTTTCCAGCTAGGCAGAGAATTTGGAAAATATTAGAGCTACGTAACAATCCTTATGCTGCAAATCAAATTTGTATTCCTTGATGTGGGAGATGTCATTTTCAAATCGAACTCGAACAGCTTTCTCGGATTTAAGGACCTGGTACCAAGGTATATGTATTGATCTCATTCACATTGGCGACATTAAAATAAGTTAAATTATTGGTTGGAAACTTAACTGCATATGTGATTCCGCCCCCTTTGTCACTTATACCTTTTATGGTAACAACACTAGGTACCGAGACACTGAATTCAGCAGGTGTATGGGTCAATACAACAGAATTATGAATAGGCTTGCCATCCACAAAAATCTGCACTTCATCGTAATCCTGTACGTTAAAATCCCATATGACCAATTTGGCAGACCCGCCTTGCTTCAATTCATTAACTTTGAAGTCTTTAGCTTGAAGTCCCGGATTTTCTTCTTTATTGAACAATACAGTACCAGCCACGACCTGGCTGCTGATTTGCTCTTTATTAATCACGTTACTTCCTATGGTTGGGGTACTCCCATTAAAAGCATAATTGATAGTAAGAAAAAGCAATCCTACTCCAAGCAGGACCAGGATTGAATTCAGCCATTTATTAGGTTTTTTTGGGGGTTCAGAAGGGGCAGGATTTGGAAGAGGGCTGCTCGGAACCAGGGTTTCCTCACTATTTAACTCTTCCTCAAGAGGAACTAATGGAGCTTGTGAAGAGATACCCACCCTCTGTTGAACGGATTGAGGGGCCTCTTTATTTCTTACATTCTTTCTTGGGTCTATTGTAATATCCTCCTATTCAAATTTAACTCGTTTGGTAATTTGTAATTTATAGTTTAGGCAATAAGGTATATGTATTCACACCATTCACAGCGACGATGTTAAAACAAGTGAATCTGGTTTGCGGAAACTTGACTGCGTACGTGAGTCCGCCTCCTTGATCTTGAGTGCCCTTGATGGTAATTACACCAGGAACCGGAACAGTGAAAGCTACAGGCGTATTGGTTAGTACAAATGAATCTTGAATAATTTTTCCATCCACCAGAATTTGCACAATATCGTGATCCTCTGAGTTAAAGTCCCATATTAACATTCTTGTTGAGACACCCCGTGTTAAGCCAGAAATATTGAAATCTCTAGTTTGAATACCATTGCGCTCTTCTTTGTTGAATAATTTAGTGCCAGCTGCTGGTTCTCTGCTGATTTGCTCTTTCATGATCTTATCGTGGTCTAAGCTCGAAGGCGTATTAATATAAGAATAAATACCTAGAAAAAAAGTCAATATCAGACCCAGTAGGACAAGTTGTTTATGCTTGGATTCATTAGGAAGCACTGATCGACTGACTAATCCAGCAGCTACCGGGATGACCTGTAAACTTGACGATTCCTTCGTTGTGATTACGGAGCTGATTGGGTATTTGTAGTACCAATAAGAGATGCACAGACGCAGCAAAACATAGGTAATAATCGTAATTAAAACGGCATTCGTTTTGGTCAGCAGTTGATTATCCGCCCAAGCGTTCAGGAAGTGGAGACCGATAACAGATGTAACCAGCATAAGAAAGCATAATTGGAACAACGAAATCAGGGCAGGCGATCCATCGTACATATTCCGCACTATCGGAGTGATCATAGAAGCGTAAACAATAAGTCCTATAAAGAATGGGATAGTAAACGGAAAATCTATACCCGGAGCCTCTAGTGCAACCACCTTAATCGATGCAACCATAAAGTAGACTGCTCCCAAAAAGACATCTTCCGGGTAAGTGTCATAGATATATATAACGAACAAAAGTAAGCACAAAGCAAAAACGATTAGGTAGGGGAGTATGCTATTGACAGAGCCTTCATTAGAATTTTGCTTGGAATTTTTCATCTGCTGTCCCCCAACATCTTCAAAAGAGAAGAGACTTTTATATTGCTACCTAAGGTGCAGGCATCAATGTGTACGTATTCACACCATTCACAGCGACGATGTTGAAGAAAGTGTATTTGGTTTGTGGAAATTTAACTGCGTATGTGAGCCCGCCTCCCTGGTCTTGAATGCCTTTAATAGTAATGACGCTTGGAACAGGAACAGTGAAAGCTACAGGTGTATGGGTCAGCACTATTGAATCATGTATAGGCTTTCCATCCACCAAAATTTGTACTTTATCGTTGTCCTCTAGGTTATAGTCCCATATTAACATTCTTGTAGAGACGCTTCTGGTGAGACCTGGAACTTCAAAGTTTTTAGCTTGAATACCATTTTTTTCTTCTCCATGGAACAATATAGCGCCAGCCGCTGCTTCTCTGCTTATTTGCTCTTTCATCAACTTATTTGTGTCTAAAGTTGGAGGGATGTTAGCAAGAAAAAACATCGTAAGGAAAAAAACAAATATCAGAGCAAACAGGACAAGGTTCTTATGCATCGATCCATGGGGAAGCGGTGATTGATTAACAGAGCCGCCATTTACCTGGATGGCCTGAATATCTTGCTCTTCCTCGCGGGTAATCATGGAGCTGATTGGAAAGCTGTAGTACCAATAAGACATGAACAGACGCATCAGCACAAATGTGGTAACAGTTAATAAAACAGCTTCTACTTTTGCGTACGTTTGGTTATCTGCCCAAGCATTTAGGATATAAAAACCGATGATCGAAGCAATAAGCGTAAGAAAGCACATTTGAAGAAAAGGAATCAGGACAGGAAGTTCATCATAAAGGCTCCGGATCTTTGGAATCATCATAGAACCGTAAAGTATGACTCCTAAGAACAATAGGACGCCATAAGGAAAATTAGAGGCTGGTACCTCCAGTACCAACACTTTAATCGAAGCATAAATAATGTACAAGGGTCCCAAAAAAATCTCTTTCTTGTAAGTATCAACACTGTAGAAGATTAAAACTAAAAAAATAAAAAAGGGCAATACTAAGAGTGCTAATACGCACCCGAGTCCTGCAGCTGAGTTTGAATTTTTCATTTATAACCTTCCAATATCTTCATAAATGATAGTAGATAATTCTTCGACCGTTGCCATAGGATTTCCGCTTAGCCTAACAGCGTGATTACGAATAGCTTTTTCACATATATTTCTAACCAATCGTCCATTTCCGGCTGTAGGATCGCCAATATATTGCAGGAAGAGACCTAATAATGCCGTATCCGCACCCGCGGCAGCTTGATAGCCCTTGGATTTGAAGATTAAACGGCTGATCTGCAGCATTTCCTCAGGAGAATAATCGGGAAACGAAATGATGTTCGGAAAGCGCGATTTCAAGCCGGCATTACTGGCAATGAAGTCGTCCATATCCTGCTCATAGCCAGCCAGAATGACGACCAGCCGGTCTCTGTAATCATCCATTGCTTTAACAAGTGTATCAATGGCTTCTTTGCCAAAGTCATCCTGGCCGCTAGCCAAGGCATAGGCCTCATCAATGAACAATACTCCGCCTAAAGCCTGGTCGATAACATCCTTTGTTTTTAGTGCAGTTTGTCCCAAATATCCGGCTACAAGGCCTGAACGATCCGTTTCAACAACGGAATCGGATTTAACCGCTCCCAGCTCCTTGAGCCGTTTGGCGATTATACGTGCGATTTTGGTTTTACCTGTTCCTGGATTGCCCTTGAAAATCATATGCAGCGTTTGCGTTCCTTCCACAGGCAAACCCATTGCTTTGCGGCGATTACCCATTTCGATCTGCGCAGAGATTCCTTTTACAAAATCCTTAACCTCAATTAATCCAATCACTTCCTCAAGCTCGTGCAGCGCATTATGATTCTCACGTTTGTCGGAAGCGGGGATAATATTGAAATCCGCCTTATTGAGAAGGTTAAGCTGGTGCACAGGCAGGTCTGGTTGATCAGCGATACGAATCGATTGGTTACGGATCGCCTCCTCCAATGTATTCCGAGCTAATCGGCCATTGCCGCTGTCGTTTTTGCCGGGAATCTGTTTTTTCTCATAATAAGCCATAAGCCCCTCGCGAATATCCGTTTCAATGGTGAAGCCACGAGACTCTGCCATTTTTAAAGTGATCTGTTCCAGCTGCTCGGCGGTATAGTCAGGAAACTCGATCATCAATGGAAAGCGGGAGGACAAGCCGGGATTTATTTTCAGGAAGCTTCTCATTTCTCCCGTATAGCCTGCCAAAATGACGATCAAATTGTCCTTGTGCAGCTCGATCAATCTGACTAAAGTATCTACGGCTTCCTTGCCAAATCCGCCACCCTGGATACCTTCCTCAGCGAGGGCATACGCCTCGTCAATGAATAGAACACCGCCCAAAGCTGACTCTACCAGTTCCTTGGTCTTGGTTGCGGTCTGGCCCATATATTCAGCGACCAAATGGGAGCGGTCGACCTCAACGAGATGTCCCATCTTCAATATCCCCATCGACTTCATCATCTGTGCAATCAAGCGGGCGATGGTCGTTTTGCCGGTTCCCGGATTTCCTGAAAAGACCATATTCAGACTTTGGTTGGTGTCGACGATAATCCCAGCTTCCTGTCGACGATGGTTAACGATGATTTGCTTCTCCAAGGTTCGGATGAACGTCTTCACATTGTCCAGTCCGATAATGCCAACCAGTGCTGTTTCAATATTAAAGGCTTCTTTTTGACCCAAGCCAAAATCCTCAAGAACAAGGAGTTTCCAATCCACAGCTGTAGGAGGCTCTTGTTTGCTTAGTCGTACCGATTGCTTGCGGATCGCTTCCTCCAGCAGGTTTCTCACCAAACGTCCATTGCCGCTGTCGTTTCTGCCGGGAATTTGCTTGGTCTTGAATAGCTCAAGCATACGAGGGCCGGCGCTGGGATCAATCTGATAATCGCGGCTTAAAGCGGTCCGTTCCATAATTTCCAACATATCATCGGGTGTGTAGTCTGGAAATTCTACGATAAAAGGAAAGCGTGAACGCAGCCCGGGGTTTGATTTCAGAAAGGTTTCCATCTCGTTCGTATAGCCTGCAAGCACGACAACCATGTTCTCGCGATTGTCCTCCATGCCTTTGACGAGAGTGTCGATCGCTTCAAGGCCAAAGATATCATTGCGGCTCCGTGCTAATGTGTAAGCCTCATCGATAAACAAGACGCCGCCCAGGGCCGCTTCAATTTGTGCAGAGGTTTTGGGTGCGGTTGATCCGACATATTCGCCAACCAGGTCCTGCCTTGTTACCTCAATGAGCTGCCCTTGACCTAATAATCCCAATGCTTTCAAAATACGCGAAACAAGTCTGGCTACAGTTGTTTTACCCGTGCCCGGATTACCGGAGAACACCATATGAAGCGACATCGCCGTGTTTTTTTGTCCCGCTTGCTCGCGTTTTTTCTGTGCGTTAACCGTCTCCAGCAGCTCGTGGATAAAGGCTTTGACCTGATTCAAGCCTGTTAGCCTATCCAGCTCCAGCATAATATCCTCAAGCGTTTCTTCCTTAATAATCGACATGCGTTTAAGGACAAAGCTTTGAGTAGACGTAACCACTACGATCTCCTGATCAACACAACGTATGGTTACTTGCTCTTTGGCCTGGAGCTCGCCCTTGGAGCGCAGATCGAGAATACGATCCACAAATTCCTTTTGACTCCACTCATCGATAGCCTGTCCATAACGCTTACTTTCCACAAAGATTTCCGCAAGCCGATGAAACACATTCTCTTCATAGGAGATATTCAGCTGGGTTTGATAGGCTAGTGTCGAAGCAGCCTTCGTGAATTTCTGCTGGACGAGCCGCTCAACCGTTTCCACATTTAATGGTGCAGATATGGCGTAGGATCGTATACTCTTGAGAATAACTGGCGGAATTTGTGAGGCTATAACGGCTGGCAGTGCATTATATACATGCTTTTCCTTGACCCATTGATCCATTTCAAAAATGATAAAATAATCGCCAGCATTTACTTGGGTGCCTTCAGGTGTTCGGAAGCTGCCTGTGCTGATCAACTGGGAGATGTAGTTCAGAACCTCAGAATGCGCGTTCTTCATTCCGGTAAAGCAGACCGTTCCCAAGCCATCCTGGAAGGTAGCTGAGCAGTCGACAATAAAGTTGCTTTTGACATCTACCTCGCTATAGCGGCTTAAATCGAATTCATAGTAACGCTTATAGGGAATTAGATTTTTTTTATTTAGTAATTGGATAAGCAAGCCGAGAGATGTCTTTTTGCCTGTTCCAGCAGGGCCGGAGATGAGGATAACATTTTTGACTTTCCCTTTTTCATTGGCAAAAAAAGCTTTCTTAAAGGCAGCTGTAAGCTGCTCGATATAGCTGTGCTGCGCCCATATCCTCTCATTGAGTTCTCTGATGATGTCGGCAAATTTGTCATCCAACTCCAGGGGAGACTGATCAATCCCAAGCTGCTTCACTCCACGCTTTACATCGGCCAATACCTCACGGACCGGAGAAGCAGAATTGGGACCGAGTGGAGCTGTACCGGGTAGCGAGGTTGAAGTATGAGTTACAGTGGAGGGAGGACTATCGTCTTGTCCACGGTTCGTACTGGATAAATTTGCAGAGCTTCTCATACGAGCGGCTGCTTTGTGTTCTTTCAAAAAGTCAATCAATTGGATTTCAGGAAAAACGATCCTTATCCATTTTTTAAAACTCATTCAGCTGCCCTCCAACCCAACTCGAAACGTATCGAATTATGTATAATCAATAGTAAAGATATTCCACATTACACAAATGTTTTCCTGCTGTTAAGAGATTTTTGAGTTTATTCACTTAGTACCATAGATTCTGTGCAGATGGCTGCAGCCTGCATACGCATCTCACCAAAAGGCTCTGCTGCGGGCGGCCGTTTCTAACGATTTGAATCCGAAGGACCTGTTCAAGAGCCTTGTTCTTATGTTCTAAGCGTGGTAACAAGAAAAGCATCCCAGCCGGTTTCAACCGATTTGCGGATGCTTTTTGTTGATTACTTATATGATTCCCTTTGGTGCTATTTCACGAGCTCAATAAACTTGCTTGCTGCGTTGGAAAGTGGCATGTTGCGCATAATCATGAATCCCACCTGGGAAGGTGGCATCTTGATATCTAATTGAATTTCAAAGAGAGAGCCGTCTTCCAGTTCCTTGGAAATGAATTCTTTGGTTATATAAGAGATGCCAAGTCCCTTCCGTGCGAACTCGATGAGAAGATCCACGCTTCCTACCTCAATTTCAGGTTTGATCTCATAACCGTAGCTTTCAAATAGTTCTGTGATGGCCATCCGTACCCGGCTATTACGCGAGAATAGGATGATGGGATACTGCAGCAGCAGCTCGAGTGAGAGTACTCTGTCCTTAAGCTCGGCATAATGAGCTCCCGCTACAAAGCAATCCTGCAGCTGAATACCCTTCATCACTTCAAGCTGGGAATCGACAATGGGCATACGAACGACACCCAAATCGATTTTTCCCTCTTTCAAAAAAGCGATGGTTTCCGGTGTCGTTCCATGATTCAGATGCAATTTGATGCCGGGATGCTTCTGATGATAGGTTTCCAGATAAGGAAGCATATAATGCTTGAACAACGAATCGCTGCCGCCGATCCGCAGCTCGCCGCTGTCCAGATTTTTAAGTGCCGCCATCTTTTCCTCTGCCAAGGCGATTAGGATCTGAGACTTCTCGATATAGGAATAAAGGGTGACGCCCTCTTGCGTTAAAGCAACGCCTTTGGAATTTCGGTAAAACAAGGTGATGCCGAAGCTGTCCTCGAGCTGCTTGATAGCGTGGCTGACGCTTGGCTGGGTGATGAACAATGATTTGGCTGCCTTGGATAAGCTACCTGTCTTCGCGGCCCAATAAAAAACCTTGTATAGTTCGTAATTGATCATAGACGTGGTCTATAGCTCCTGTAAAATATATTAATTACCTGTATAGGTGATATTCGTATTATAGTGGATTTAGGAAATAGAATCCAGAGCTATCGAAGAAGGCCCTGCTGGAAGGAGAGAGAGAAATGGAAGCTACCACGTTCGTCTTATTTGGAGCGACTGGGGATTTAGCCAAAAGAAAAATTTATCCTGCCTTGTATAACTTGTTCGTCGATCAGAAACTACCTCAATCCTTCTCCGTGATCGGGCTGGGAAGAAGAGAACTATCCGATCAAACCTTTCAAGCAAATGTCGAGCAATCACTCCATATGTTTTCCAGGCGCGAAGCGAATGATCCCGATGTTATGAAAAAGTTCCTGCGGGCATTCCGCTATAGCGTTCTCGATGTTGGCCGCAAGGAAGATTATCAGAAGCTGCTGAAGCTGATTGAACAGCAGGAAGAAGAGCAGCGCATGGAGCCGAATCGGATGTTTTATTTGTCCGTAGGACCTGAATTTTTTGAACCGATTACAGCCAACATTCATGAGAGCGGACTTGGTTCAGCGTATGGCTGGAAGCGTTTGGTGATCGAAAAGCCTTTCGGTCATGATTTGCAATCTGCTCGAGATTTGAATCATAATCTGGGCAAAGTTTTTACAGAAGATGAAATTTTTCGGGTCGATCATTATCTGGGCAAACCAATGGTACAAAAGCTTGAGGTTCTGCAGCAGAGCAATCCTGTTCTTCAGGCATTATGGAACAATCGTTACATTGCTAACGTTCAAATAACGGCAAATGAAATCGTCGGTGTTGAAGAGCGAGCTGGCTATTACGACCATGTTGGCGCTGTTAGAGACATGTTCCAAAACCATATGCTGCAATTGCTCATGATGCTGACGATCCACCTTCCAAACAACAGTACATCGGAGAATATCCGATACAAAAAGAAGCTCGTGATGGAATCTCTGGAAAAGCTGCAAAAAGAGGATGTCAGTTCCTATGTTGTCCGTGGGCAGTACGAAGCAGGAACGATTCAAGGACAATCCGTGGTCGGTTATACTTCCGAACCGAATATTGCGGCAGCCTCAAGTAATGACACCTTTATCGCAGCTAAACTGCAAATCGATGATTATTTTTGGCGCGGTGTTCCTTTTTATATCCGTACAGGCAAAAGAATGAAGGACAAATCAACGCGGCTCGTGATCGAGTTCAAGGAACCTTTAAAGCAGCCTGGGGCCAATGATGACAACAAAACACCTAATTTGCTCGTAATTGAAATCGGTCCCCACGAAGGCATTTCGCTCCAATTAAATACAAGAGATCCTTTGAACAAAGGGAAGTTCAAGCCCATGCACATTGACTTTCATGAAAATCGGGATCATGTGCCCGAGGCTTACGAGAATTTGATTCGCGACGCTTTGCATGGAGATCCTACCTTCTTCGCGCACTGGGACGAGGTCGAATTGTCATGGCAATGGGTTCAGCCTATCTTAGATGCTTACAAAGAGAATCTGGTACCGCTTCATCACTATGCAGCCGGAAGCTACGGTCCTGCCGAATCCGATGAGCTGTTGGAGCAGGACGGCTATCACTGGTGGTTCGATGACAAGTCGGAAACAGAAATCGAATCCATAAAAGGAGAACAATATGCCTATCACACAAACAATTGATCAACTAGCTATCGATACGATCCGTACGTTATCGATAGATGCCACAAACGCGGCTAATTCCGGACATCCAGGACTGCCAATGGGTGCAGCGCCTATGGCGTATGCGCTTTGGGGCAAACACCTCAATCACAATCCGGCCCATGCAAAATGGTTTAACCGCGATCGTTTCGTATTATCTGCAGGGCACGGCTCTGCTTTGCTGTACAGCCTTTTGCATTTGTCTGGTTATAATCTTTCTATAGAAGATGTGAAGCAGTTCCGCAAGCTGAACAGCAAAACACCTGGACATCCTGAATTTGGCCACACAGATGGTGTAGATGCTACAACTGGTCCTCTGGGACAAGGTATTGCTATGGCTGTAGGTATGGCGATGGCTGAAGCGCATCTGGCTTCGAAATTCAACCAAAGCGGGTTCCCGGTCGTCGATCATTATACGTATGCGCTAGTCGGAGATGGCTGCTTGATGGAAGGGATCTCGTACGAGGCCATGTCCATGGCCGGACATATGAAACTGAACAAATTGGTTGTATTGTACGATTCCAACGACATTTCCTTGGATGGGGACCTCAATCTTTCCTTCGGAGAGAACATTCAAAAAAGAGCAGAATCCGCTCATTGGCAGTATTTAAGAGTTGAAGACGGCAACGATATCGAGCAAATTGCTAAAGCGATCGAAACCGCCAAGTTAAATGATTCCCAACCGACGATTATCGAAATCCGGACCATTATTGGATACGGAAGTAAAGTTGCGGGAACGAATAAGGCGCATGGCAATCCGCTTGGCAAAGAAGAAGCAAAGGCAACCAAGGAAGTTTATGGTTGGAAGTACGAGGAAGAATTCACGGTTCCTGCAGAAGTCAGAGACCATTTTGCACAGCTTAAACAAAATGGTGAGGCCAAAGAAGCAGCGTGGAACCAATTGGTCTCATCATATAAAAATCAGCATCCAGCGCTGGGTACGGAGTTTGAACAAGTCATCGATAGTTCAGTCGTGATCGATGCCGCTGACATCCTGACCTTCGATTCTTCCAAGACAATTTCAACTCGTGTAGCAAGCGGTCAAGCGATCAATCATTTCGTTAAATCAGTTCCTTCGATTTTTGGCGGCAGCGCGGACTTGTCCCATTCAACGATGACGGATATTAGCGGAGAGCAAGTATTTGCCGTTGAATCCTATGCTGGACGCAACATCTACTTCGGTGTCCGCGAGCATGCAATGGGCGCGGCTGGCAACGGTATGGCGCTGCACGGAGGTGTTAAACCATTCGTAAGCACGTTCTTCGTATTCAGCGATTACCTGCGTCCGTCGATTCGACTGGCTGCACTGCAGAAGCTGCCTGTTATTTACGTATTCACGCATGATTCAGTGGCTGTCGGCGAAGATGGACCTACGCATGAGCCCGTTGAGCACTTGGCAGCGCTGCGTACCATTCCTGGACTTACGGTCATTCGTCCTACGGATGCCAACGAAACGGCAAGTGCATGGGCTTATGCTTTGCAGCAAAATGAAGGTCCGGTCGCTCTAGTGCTGAGTAGACAGAACCTGCCTATCTACGATGCAACCAAAGGCAATGTGGAAGGGATAGCCAAAGGAGCGTACGTTCTGACGGAAACCAACACTCAGCCGGATGTCATCCTGATCGCTACCGGTTCCGAAGTTTCCTTGGCCGTGAACGCCAAAGCTGAGCTTGAGAAGGATAATATCTCTGTTCGCGTTGTGGCCATGCCGAGCCGTGAGCTGTTCAACCGCCAATCCGAAGCTTATAAGCAGTCGGTATTACCAGCGGCTGTCACGAAGCGTTTAGCTATTGAAGCCGGTATTTCACTCGGCTGGGAGCGTTACACGGGACCAAGCGGTAATATATTGTCAATCGATACCTTCGGTGCTTCAGGACCAGGAGCTGAGGTCTTGCAATTCTTTGGATTCTCTGTGGATAACGTGGTTCGTTTGACGAAAGAGTTGTTATAGTAATATAGTAGGAATAGAACAGCAGTCCGTGCATAGTTGCTATATTTTTGGAGATTATGCCGGATTGTGCAAGTCATTTAAAATATAACCATATAACCGGAGGTAATAACAATGAAATTCTTTATCGACACTGCAAACCTGGTAGATATCAAAAAGGCTTACAAAGTAGGCATCTTGTCCGGTGTTACGACTAACCCATCGCTAGTTGCCAAAGAAGGCGTTAAATTCGAAGATCGTATCGCTGAAATTTTGCGCGAAGTGCCTGAGGTTGAATCCGTTTCGGCGGAAGTAACACCTGAAGCAGAAACAGCTGAGGACATGATCGCCCAAGCGAATGAACTTATCAAAATAAACAACAACGACAAAAACATCACCATTAAGCTTCCGATGACATTGGCAGGTTTAGAAGCATGCCGTTACCTGACGAAAAAAGGCGTAAAAACAAACGTAACACTGATCTTCACTGTAAACCAAGCACTATTGGCTGCCCGCGCTGGCGCGACTTATGTATCTCCGTTCCTGGGCCGCTTGGATGATATTTCGGAAGATGGCGTTCTACTCGTTACAAAAATCGCTGAATTGTTCCGCACGCATAAGCTGGATGCACAAATCATCGCGGCATCTGTCCGTAACCCGGATCACGTAACACGTGTAGCTATGGCTGGCGCGCACATCGCAACCGTTCCTTTCTCAGTCATCGAACAATTGACCAAACATCCTCTAACGGATCAAGGCATGGAGAAATTCGCTGCCGATTGGAAAAAATCAGTGTAATAGGTTGCACTCAGCTTATCGAGAAACCCGGTCCTTATTATGGACATGGGTTTCTCTTTTTGTTGTGCACACGTAAAATCTTGGTAATGATTTTCTTTCTTAACTATGAACTTGATCGCGGTACACCTAAAGTGACTCGGAAATAATTATCTATAGTCAAGAAAATAATACCGTGCCCAGATGAGCTTCAGTTTTGGGGACGGTTATTCGATAGGAATTAGCACATTCCTCCATGCAAATCCCGGAAATGGTGGTGTCTCGCACGCCGAGAGGCTGCGCCAAGCGATAGAAGAGATACAATTGGCAGATCAAGTCGGCCTTGACGTCTATGCCATCGGCGAGCATCATTGTCGGAAGTCAACAACATTATTACATCCCCGATAGATTTACATAATAATTATTATGTAAACTTTTGTTGTCTGTACTCGTTAAGCTATCTGGGCAGAAGAGTGTGGTGAACGGCTATTTATTATCGCTCACTATTTTGCCAGAGTAACACATCCGCTTCACCTACAATATGATGAGTCTAGAAATCTAAAGAGGTGAGCCAATG
Source organism: Paenibacillus baimaensis (assembly GCF_025567575.1). NCBI lineage: Bacteria > Bacillati > Bacillota > Bacilli > Caryophanales > Paenibacillaceae > Paenibacillus > Paenibacillus baimaensis. Next base: position 185,350 of record NZ_JAOQIO010000121.1, read on the forward strand.
GCAGTCGTAAAAGCCAGGAAACAG